>NZ_JAFEMR010000016.1:0-130669 GCF_016892495.1 Bacillus sp. RIT 809
CTAATGTTAGTGTGTCTCCAGCCTTCATTTGATTTCCAGATTTATCACTAAAATCAACTTTTATTCCCGTTCGTTCTCCGTAAGTTAGATCCGTTTTGTCGAACTTAAATGTATCAACAAATCCTGTTGTGTTTAATTCTTGAGCATGCCCTATGATAGGCATAAAAACTTGTCCAATAATAACAGTAAAAATAAAACAAACTACAGATATTCTTTTTAAATATGTACTCATAACGCCTCCACTTTTAATTCTCGCATTTTTCTATCTTGAAATTCTTTCCACCCTAAACCACCTTTTAAAAAAGGTACAACTAAAGAATATTTGCAGCATCAAACTATCTTTAATCATGCAAAACAAATCAGTAAACAACACGATTCATTAACCATATTGTTCCTTTCTACTTCTTGTTTTGGCAGCCAACAATAAATATTAGTACTTATAAAAGTGCATTACAAGACTGTTCATTTATATATTAATTTGTTACTATATTCATGCTACCAAAATATACTAAATGACCGCTTTGTTCATATGGTCATCTGACGACTGGCTATTTTTCTCTTTCGAATACTATCCATCACCATTCTCCCTAATAACTTTATTCCACTAGCACTGAAGCACGAACATATTCCGAAATTACACACCTATATTTACTATTTTAATATTTCTCTTCCACTTCAAAACCCAACCTATTTAAGTTTAAAATCAAAACATTAAGCAATAAAATATATTCCACTATAATAATAGGAAGTAATTATAAATAGAAGGTACATACAAATTTTTCAACCTGCTATCTCCTCATTTTTAATAATTTCACAATAATAAGGCTACCTTTCCTTATTAAGAAAGATAGCCTTATTTGTATAGATAACTGCTCTACCGCCTAGTTTTTCGCGCCTTTCAACGACTCTCTCAGCACAAACTTTTGTAATTTCCCACTCGCATTACGCGGAAGTTCATCTACAAATAAGTAATGACGCGGACGTTTATAATCTGCTAATTCATCACTTTCTTTGCAATACATTTCTAAATCAGCTTCTGAAATATTTTCATCTTTCTTTACAACAACCGCAACGACACGCTCTCCCCATAGTTCATCTGGCTCACCAAGTACTGCAACATCTAATACACCTGGGTGACTATGAAGGAAATCTTCCACTTCACGAGGGTAAATATTTACACCACCGCTAATTACCATATCATCAACGCGATCTGCAACGAATAAATAACCGTCTTTATCGAAGTAGCCTAAATCACCAGAATGATACCATCCTTTATACATTGATTTTGCATTTGCTTCTTCTCGATTATGATATCCAGCCATCATAGTCGGGCCGCGTAAAATAATTTCCCCTACTTCATAAGGAGGCAACATATCATCTGGCTCTGCTGGTGCATCTTCATTCGGTTTGACAATTCGAATTTCATGGCTAAAACACGGTGTTCCTGCTGAACCAGCTTTCGTAATTTGATCCTCTTCTACGAGAAAAGCAACAACTGGACCCATTTCTGTCATTCCGTAAATTTGAACAAGATCAATATAAAGACGCTCTTTACATTCCTTCACTAGCGCTGGAGCCATCGCAGCCCCGCCATATACACCGATTTTCATCGAAGTTAAATCATACTCGTCTAGATCTTTTTGCAATAACATATTCCACATCGTCGGTGCTGCAAAAAACGTCGTAATCTTCTCTTCTTGAATGGTATGTAATACTCTATCCGTATCAAAATGATGTAAAATAACATTCTTTCCGCCAACTTGAATGCGCGGTATGATTCCAGCATTTAACTCGCCGCAGTGATATAAAGGCGCTACCACAAGTCCGGCACTATCCCTGTTATATTTTATGAAATACGTACAAATCATACTATGCTCAGCCATATCACGATGGCGATGTAGTACGCCTTTCGGATGACCCGTCGTACCACTCGTATAAAGCATAGAGCAATAATCCATTTCATCGACTACAATATCTACTTTTTCAGCTGATGCTTCATTTACTTTTTCATGGTAAGAACTAGCATAGGAAGGTGCATCGTCTTCTACATACCAAAAAGACGAATTTGGAAAATCTCGTTCAATCATAGTAACTGTTGATTCGACTGCTTTTTCAAAGACAACTACTTTCGAGGCTGCATCTTGGAGGATATACGATAATTCTTTTGCTTTTAAGCGGAAATTAATTGGATTAAAGATCGCTCCAATTTTGGCACAGGCTAAGTAAACGTTTACAAATTCACGACAGTTATATAAGTAAACAGATACACAATCTCCCTTTCTTACTCCTTCTTTCAATAGAGCTTGCGCCGTTTTATTTATTTGCTCATCCCACTGTTTATATGTCCAGCGAATATTTTTTTCCGGTTCTACTAACGCCTCTTTATTCGGATACTTGCCAACTGCCAAATCAAAAATTCTCCCTATCGTCATGTACATACCAACAATTTCCCCCTTTTCTCTTTCATAAATCTATCATTTCGTCTATAAGTAGACATTGTCCTTTAATAATCCGACTAATTTTTCTGATTATTATCGACATAATTTTACAAATAGACCGTTTGATGGTAAATGAAATTATATCGGCGATTTTTTGAATATATCGCACGCAACTCAATTTATATCAGCGATTTTTCGAATATATCGACTTACCGACAAAAACTGACAATATAAAAAGAGGCTGTTCCAAATTGGAACAACCCCCTTCTCCTTAAACGAATAGCTCTTCTAAAATTTTCAGTTTATCTTCTGTATATTTCACGAAGCCATCGTTATATGATTTTGGATCTTTCGGATTTGCAAAATGTGTAATTGCTCCTGTTTGTGGGTGAACAAATTTACTTGATGCACCGCAACCAAGTCCGATAATCGATTGTACTTCTTCCATAATAACAATATTATAGATACTTTCTTGCGTCGGCATTGCATACCCAACGTTTTCTAAGTTACCTAAAATATTTTTTTGACGATATAAATAGTATGGCACGTAATTGTGGTTCTTCGTCCACTCTTCCGCCTCATGCATCATCGCAGTAATTTCTTCGCGACCTGCTACTTTATATTTACGTTTGTTTTGCGTCATTTCAGAAGCACGTTTAAATGATAACGTATGAACTGTTAACGATTCTGGCATTAACTTTTCTGTTTCATCTAACGTATGCTTAAAGATGTCTAATCCTTCACCAGGAAGACCAATAATTAAATCCATATTAATATTGTTCATTCCCATTTCACGTGCTAAATGATACTTCTCAATCGTTTCTTCTACAGTGTGATGACGTCCAATTGCCTTTAGTGTCTCTTGATGGTATGACTGCGGATTAATACTAATACGGTCAATGTTCCATTTATTTAACACTTCTAGCTTTGCTGGTGTGATCGTATCTGGGCGACCTGCCTCAACTGTTACTTCACGTACATCTTTCACATCTGGGAACGCTTGGTACATTTCTTCATACAGCATATCCATCTCTTCTGCTGTAATACTCGTCGGCGTACCACCGCCGTAATAAATCGTCGTAACTGTAACACCTTTTTCTTTTAAAAACTTACCAATTTCACGAACTTCATAATGTAACCCGCCTAAGAACGAATCAACTGATCCTTGGCGTCCGTTAATTGCATAAGCCGGGAACGTACAGTACGCACATTTTGTAGGACAAAACGGAATACCGATGTAAATACTTACTTCTTCTTTCAAACGGTATAAATCTGGAATAACCGCTAATTGGCAATCAACGATACGCTGAAGAAGCTCAATTTTTTCTTCATGAATTAAATAACTTTCACGAAGTTCTTTATGCGCTTCTTCTTTTGACATACCATTTTGAAGCAGTTTGTGAAGAAGTTTCGTTGGGCGTACCCCAGTTAATATTCCCCAGCTCTGTTCAAGTCCAGTTAGCTGTTGAAGTACAGAAAGATATACGTAAGAAACAACATGTTTCACTTGCTTCATACGTTCTTTTTCTTCTGTGAAAGCAGATAAATCTTTAGAGAATGTTTCTTCATATACATTTCCAGTCGCAACATCTGTTAAACGAGCCGATGCTGTCACATTACCTTCTATCTGTATATCAACGATAAGATTTGCTTCTTCTTTCTCAAACCCTATCGTGCTCTCTTCAAAAAATAAACCGCCAATATTTTGTAGCGGACGTAAAAAACGATCATCTTGTAACGTTTTAATTGAAATTAACAACATTATCACCTTTTCATTTGCAAACTCTCTTTAGTTTACTTGAAGGGCGTTTGCAGGTCAATACAGAAGGTTTTACCTTATTTCTATATCCTATTTAAAACATACTGAATATTGATTTTTCACGAATACCCTCTAGTTGTATAGACATTGTAATATGCCCTTGTGACAATCTAAAACGTATTAGTACTTACTACTAGTTTAAATACATATAAAGGAAGAGACTTTTACATATTCACTTCCTTTCGAACCATTTAAAGAAGAACACAAAATATAGCCACAAGCACTCGCTCCTACTGAACAGTCTGGAAATTGGTTTAAAATTCAATTAAACGAAACATCAAAATGGATTTACGCATACGGAATTGTAAAAGGTAACGAGCGAAACGAGTTTGTACCAAAAGGCACAGCAACACGTGGTGAAGCTGCGGCATTTTTAAATAGAATGCTGAAAGTAATCGAAGCATAAAAAAAGAAAAGAAACGTAGCGAAAATGCTACGTTTCTTTTTTCATCGTTTCGGTGTATGTTTATGATTCTTTAAAAAAGGAAGCGGGAATTGCTTACGAAAATGCTCTTTAATCATATACTCTACGCCGTTCTCAGTATTAGAACGTGTAATCCAGTCTGCGGCTTGCTTTAATTCTACAGGAGCGTTCCCCATTGCTACCCCAAGGCCAACATTTTCAATTACCTCTAAGTCTTCTGTGCTGTCTCCAATCGCAACCATTTCACTAAGGTTAATATTTAAATGCTCCCCAAGTAATTGTAAACCACGTAGTTTTGATACATTTTGAGGGAGAATTTCTATACGCCTCGCATCACACTCGACGTACTCTACATCTTGAAATGCCTTTCTTAACGTATTCATCCCTCTTTCTTTTTCACCTTTCGTATGGAAGACAATATCAATTTTTGGTGCAGCTACTGGGTGATCACGCAGGGCATCCCCTAGCGAATCTACAAATTGAACCGGATAAAATAACGGATCTGCGCTTGATAATACAGTACGCGCAATTAAGTTTGGTGTATTTCTCTCACGATTCCCAATTGAATATCTTTCATGAGAAATGCGAACATTACAATCAAAATGCTCTAACACTTGCACAATATTAAAGGTTTTCTCTTCAGATAATCTCCTTTGAGCGAACGGCTTATCTAACGTTGCTGAAATGAAAGCTCCACCGTGTGTAACTAATATAGAATCTAATTTTAACGCCTTCGCTATTTTATGAGCAGATTGAAAATTACGATTCGTAAATAATGTAACGTATACATCTTTTCTTTTCACAAAGTCAATTGTCTCCCGTAACCCTTTTGCGATTTTTCCGTTGTTGTATAGTAGTGTCCCATCTATATTAAGAGCTAGTAAGCGATAAATCATGTCGCACTCCCCCTCTTCGCTGTTGTACTCTATCCATAATTTATGAAATAAATGTAGTAAATAGAACGAGTTAGAATTACTACTGAAAATTTGGTTTACTATATACATATACAACTGGCAAAGGAGATAGTACAATGCAGGCACCACCTTCTTTTTATGAAGGCGATACGTTAGAGGTCGCAAAGAAGTTACTTGGACATAAACTCGTTCATATTGTAGACGGCATAAAGCGAAGCGGAATTATTGTAGAGGTAGAAGCATACAAAGGTCCAGATGATAAGGCCGCACATAGTTACGGCGGCAGACGGACTGATCGAACAGAAGTAATGTTCGGCGCACCAGGACATGCTTACGTATATTTAATTTACGGTATGTATCATTGCTTTAACGTAATTACAGCACCAATCGGCACCCCGCAAGGAGTTCTTATTCGTGCTCTTGAACCTGTAGACGGAATCGAAGACATGACACTAGCGCGCTACAACAAAACTGACATTACGAAGGCTCAGTATAAAAACTTAACAAATGGACCCGGAAAACTATGCCGCTCACTCGGAATCACTTTAGAAGAGCGCGGCGTATCACTTCAAAGTGATACGTTACATATTGAATTAGTTCCTGAAGAAGGCCATTTATCATCCATACATAACATACTAGCTGGTCCTCGTATTAATATTGATTATGCAGACGAAGCCGTTCACTATCCATGGCGGTTTTATTATGAAAAGCATCCGTGTGTTTCAAAGTAAAGGAGCTATCCTATAATGTTTCACTGACTTTGAACTGCCCCATCCTGTATATTTGCAAGTGACCAAACCAACAAAAATACGAAGGTAATTTCTTATTTCATCACACATCGAAAAGCCGAAATCCGGGCTCGGATTTCGGTTTTGTATATATAGAAGGAACCATTTCCTCTCCAAAATTCCCAAATACAGTTCACCTCCGAAGAGGAACCTAAAAAAACATTAATTTTCTTATGAATTTTTTAATGCATTATAATTATCTAAATTGAATTTCGTCATAATGAAAGTTCCTGTTGGCGTTAAAAGCTGAGAAATAGATTGTATGACATGAGGTAATTGCGCTGGCTCAATAGGATGTGATAATAGAATGTACTGGAATTTTTCATCTTTAAATACCTCGTGTAACTTGTCATACTCGCTAGAAGTTGTAGGACCTACCCTATTTGCAAGAGCTGCCGCTTTTTCATTAACTTCTGCACCGAATGTGGAAACTGCCGGGTAACGCCTTTTCATTTCTAATAAAGTTGCACCACATCCAGCTCCTATATGAAGAATATTTACTTGATCAGGCGCAAATCGATCTACAATTGCTAGTAAATCATAATGAATGTATAAACTTTCACCATAAAATCCCCATTTTTCATACAATTTTATATTATTTGCATGTAAAACTATGGAAAAGTTAACACTGTCTTCTCTCCACGATACGCTTCCATAGTGATGAATAAATGTATCTTTACATAAATACAATTTATATCCCTTTTCAAAAATTCTTAACGACAAATCATCATCTTCATAATTCCCTGGTGTAAATCGTTCATCTAATACTCCAACTTCATCTAACACTGATTTTTTTATAAGCATACAAAATCCTATTAATTTCATACGTTCTTCCCATTTATTTTTATCACTTTGATTATATAAAGTTGCAAAATTCTGCATCCCTTGAATATCCTTATAAAAGGTTTGTATAGCAGTATAGTAAGCAGCATTATTAGTGACGGGTCCTACAGCTCCAGTATCTTCGTTTTCATACAAACACCGAATTAAGTTTCTTAACCACTTTTTAGTTACGACCACATCATTATTTAATAATAGAATATTATCACCTTTTGCCTTTTTAATTCCCTGGTTGCATCCCTTTGGAAAACCCATATTTTCTGCATTTTCCACTAGTATAATATCCGATTGTTTTTGTAACCATTCTACAGTACCATCTGTTGATGCATTGTCCACAACTATTAACTCATACTCTTGTTCCACTGTATAAGTTCTAATACTTTGGATGCATTCTTTTGTGTATTGTAATTGATTATGAGTTAATATAATTATACTTGTGAGCATGAATCAGACTCCTCTCAGCAACCGAAATAATTATCTAGTATTATTAAATACTATTTTTTAAATAAACCATCAAAATATTTTCTATTATATTCAATACTTGGATTATTAGGTATGAACTGTGCAGCTTGTTCGTTGTGATAAATTGCCTTTTCATATTCTTTTATTCGATCATAACAAATACATAGTTGAATATGCGGCAACCATGTATGACACTCTTCCCGGACAAATGGAGAATCTTTTGATCGCGGTCCGTCAATTGCTGCATGGTACCAATATATTGCTTTGGCATATTCACTTTGCTGCAAAAATACACGTCCTAAGTGGCAACAAAGTTCTCCTCTAGGTGTGTCATACATAAATGATTGTAAACAAGAATGGATAGATTTTTTTAAGTCCCCCAATTCAAAATAACATTCGGCTCTTTTTAAACAAGCTTGAATATTATCTTCAACCCAACCCTTTTCTTCATCTAAAAACCTTGAATACCACTTAACAGCCTTATCATATAATCCGTGATCCTTACATTCATTTGCATAATAGTACACATCGCGGGGGCTAAACTCTTTTCCACTCTCAAGATGTTTTTCATATATTTTCAAATTACGATTAGTATATGCTTTTTCTTTTTTATGACTTACCCCTACATCACTATTTATAAGATTTCCATACACCTCTAAATATTCATGAACAAATCCATGCCACTGAAAATTTTTACTTCTGTTGACTAATCGATATCTCCTTAAAGAATGCGTTGGATTTCCTTCTATATCAAAAGTTAAATAATATTTCATAGATACTGCATCCGTACTACGATCTAACGTACGTTTTAACTGTAGCAATTTCTTTCCATCATCCGTACCTATTATGTCATCTGCGTCTAGCCAAAGAATATATTCTTTTGTAGCTTTAGAAAATGCAAAATTTCGTGCCGCTGAAAAATCTTCAATCCACTGAAAATCATAAACTTTCGCATCGTACTTCTTCACAATCTCTTTTGTAGCATCTGTTGAACCTGTATCTACAATAATAATTTCATCCACAACACTTTTGACCGATTCTAAGCATTTTGATATAGTCTGTTCTTCATCTTTTACAATCATGCATAAACTAATAGTAATTGAGTTTCCCATCATATCCCCCCTACCCTTTTGATGTATATGTTTGGAGAGAAATTTATATTTCTTTTGCTTCAAAATTGGGGTTTCATTTTACAAATTAAACAAACTCACACAAGTTGATAACTTGTTCAAGACAGGTTTTTCTTTCACAAAGCGCTTTAATAAACTTAATGGTATACATAAAAAAAACGCCCCCATACTAGGAGCGTCTTCCACTATTAAGCTTGTTGTTGCGCGCTATATAATTCTTCAAGTGGCTGCATAATGATTTTGTTAACGTCAGTGATAACGATGTTTAAACGTTGCTCAGTTTCCATTAACTTTGTGATTTTAGCATCTTGTTGAATGCGAGCTACAACTTCTTGTGCTTTTTGGTTGTCTTCTTCAGTGATTTCTTGACCTTGCATCATTTTTTGTTGTAGGCCAAGTTGCATCGTGCGGAACTCTTCGAATAAGTTCTTTGACTCTGCATCTCCTTGTACTGCTGCGTAGCTTGCTTTTAATGTTTGGAAATCTTCGTTTTCAGCGATTGCTTTTTGTAATTCATATGCAACATCATGAATGTTTTTTGTCATTTTATTTTTCCTCCTTTAGAAGGCTAGCGCTTTTCATGCGCACTGCCTTTTACGTGCCTTTACATAGGCACCTCTTCTTACCATATCAAACTATGCAAGAGATGTGAAGAAATTTCACTTTATTTCTATGTATTCGCTTTTATTACCTAAGGAACAGAAGTAACAACCCTTGCATAAGTCCAATCATTCCGCCTAATAATGCACCTAAATACGTAATCATTTTCAACTCATTTTTTGTAATGGACAATACGAGATCTTCTAGTCTCTCAGTTGAAAATGTAGATACTTCTTGCTGCACAATTTCCGCAAGTTGTAGATTGTTTAGTATGCTCGCTACATTTTCTGTTCCCCACTTCAAGCCTTTCGTTACTGCGCTTGGAACTACTTTTTCAATAACCGTTTCTCGAACTGGTTCACATACTTTCTGCACAGATTGGTTTAAAAATTTACTCACCGTTTCCTCTACTTTAACAGCTGACAATATGGAGCTCACAATCATTTCTTTCTCTACAAACGTTTCTAATTCTTGTACGTCTCTTCCTTTTAACTTTTCCCACTCTTTTTGCAGTACATCAGTTAACAGCCGCTCTGTTCCATCTTGTCCTAAAAACTTAATCACTTCCGGCTGCACACGATCCACTAAACTTACATTCCCTAAAAACATACCGACTAAATTAAGCAGTGTCCCGCGAGAAGCGAAAAAGTCGTCAATCATTTTTGAAAGGCGTGCCTTTCCTTCTTCACTTTCAAAAAAGCTAATTCCTCTTTTCAAAATAAAAGATGCTACATTCGGAATCGTATTCTCTATTTTTTCATGAACAGAATGAGGTAAAGCCTGTTCCCATGTATATGTACAGTACTCTGCTAAAAATGCATGAATTTTTTCTGTAATAACATGTTCGACTTTTTGAGTCGCCTCTTCTTCTACATGTTCTAAATTCCATTTTTCTAACATATCCCGTAACGACTGTTCATTCGTTATTACTTTATCAACTTCCACTTGTGCCCAGCGAATTAAACTGGCTTGAAACTCTTCATTTGTTAATTTCTTTCCGATTCCTTCTGGTGTTAACAAATGTTCTACAACCATTTTTCCTAATTGAACAGCAAGCTCATCACGACGCTTCGGAATTAACCCTGGCGTAAATGGAACTTGAAACTTCCCAATATAAATAGGACGATGAGGACGGAATAACATTTTTATTGCTAAATGATTCGTGTACCCTCCAATAATCGCCCCGAGTCCTGTCGTTGTTAGCATATTCAACCATATATTCATCATAATCAACCTTTCACTTCTCCAAAACTATAGCATATCATCATACGGACAAAAGTATAATGGTATAAAAATGTATTTGCAATATATAGCTTCGCCTATTATGCAAACATCCTGTTAATAAAGGAGTGATTTCGTTGGTTCTTGGTCTTTTAACTTCTAAATTTCATCACGAGCAAATGTATTACACCGAAATCGCTAAGCGAGCTCGTCTTTATCATAACGTCGTTGCCCAATTCACACCGTTTAGCATTGATTCAAAGACAGATCTTGTTTCTGGTCTTATTTACGATACAGATACAGGAAATTGGATAGATCAAACCTTTCCCATTCCTTCATATATATATGATCGCTGTCATTTCAAGGAGGATAAAGCATTCCAACAAGCAAAATCGATTATTCATTCATTACGCAAACGTTCCTCGACTACTTTTTTAAATAACACTCTTATTAATCCAAGTGATTTACACAATCTTTTTCTTACTAATAAACGTCTTTCTCCTTACATTCCAAAAATAAAAAAAGGAACGGTCCAAGGAATTTTCAAATTACTACTAGAAACAAGAGATATTGTTATACGTCCTATCAATATACACTCTAATGAAAATTTATATCGAGTCACTTACAAACATAAAACATTTCATATCGATACAATAAATGAACAGCATTGTACTTCTACTAAGTTCAAACGGACAGATGAATTTATATCATGGTGCAAATCGAACGTACACTCATCCCATTATATGATCCATCCAATGTTACAACCTCCAAATCAACTATCATATCCAATTCATATTCGAACCATTATGCAAAAAAACAAAGAACAGAATTGGGAAGTACTCGGTCAATTCATACAAAAGTCTTCATTCCCAGCGCAATTTTTACTTTCAGTAACAGAGCGGTCCATGTTACATCCATTTTCCAAAATTAAATATTTGCTTTCTTCAACTGGTGTTCAATTATTGAAAGATGCTTTACATGATGTTGTAAATGAAGTGTTTAAAACACTCGATCAGTCCTATTCGTCATTATTTGAATTAGAGCTTTCTACCATTATGGATCAAAAAGGTGCCATTTGGCTTATGTACGTCAATACGATGCCGTCTTACGAAGTTTATACTAGGTACAACGACGAACTCGCTGAACAAATTTTTCATGGTCCATTAAAGTTTAGCCGTTTTACACCATAACGAAAGGAGGAAATCCCCGTTGAAAGAGCACATATATACATTAAGTATTTCAGATGAGAATCCAAATAGTATTACTTTACCTTACGTTTTTTCTATTACACCACCAATTACATCCCTTTCCTTTGGCTTACGTTATATTACATGTGAGAGTATTAAAATTCATTATTCATTCACTCGAGAAATCATTATTGGAGAACAAATTGCAGCTAAACTTTTACTACCGCATTCAGCAACAATCCATGCCTTCATACAAAATCAAACCATTGTTTTCGGTCCATTAATCGGGATTTTCACAACTGGCTTTAACGATGATTCTAATTCTCCTTTAGGGAATCGTTCCATCTCTCTCGGCGAGTTACTAACACCACCATTCACATTGCAGCCATTTGTATTTGTCTTTGGCATTCAACATATAAACTGGGAAGAGGAAACAATTGAAGGGTACTTCTTTCAAGAAAGCAAATGGGTAAAAAACAAAGTCCCTTTACCAAATGTCATTTACGACCGTTTACCAAATCGGCAAGCAGAAAATTACAAACCTATCGTAAGAGCAAAAAAACGTTTAGAAAGCGACTATGCGATTCCGTGGTTTAATCCGGGATTTTTCAATAAATGGGAAGTGCATCAACTTTTAATAAAAGAAGATTCGATTAAACCATTCTTACCAAATACAGAGGCATTTCAGCATTTTGAACAAGTAGAACGACTTCTCGGTACGTATAAGTACATTTATATGAAACCAATACACGGTAGCTTCGGAAGAAATATTCATCAAATACTCTATTCTCAAACTGATAATTGCTACTATTGTCGTTATCGTGAAAATGAACAAAATAAACTAAGAAAGTATCAATCATTAGAAGCACTTCTTAACCATGTGTTAAAAGGACATGATTTAAAAAAGTTTATCGTACAACAAGGTATCTCACTGCTCCGCTTCGAAGGGCAACCCGTCGATTTTCGCATTCATACAAATAAAAACCATTTTGGTAATTGGGTGGTCAGTGCAATCGTCGCAAAAATCGCCGGCAAAGGTAGCTTAACAACTCATGTAAATAGCGGTGGTGATACGAAATTACTTCAGGAACTGTTTCCTGATTCAACAAAGCAAGTTCAAATTGAAAATAAACTAAAACAAACAGCCTTACAAATCAGTTATGCACTCGACCAACAAGTAACCGGGAACATTGGAGAAATTGGTTTTGACATTGGTTTAGACACCGCGGAAAATCCGTGGCTATTTGAAGCAAATTCTAAACCGGGGCGAACTGTATTCCAAGATGAAAAGTTAAAAGAACAAAGTGAACTTACGCGTCAATTATTTTATGAATATGCCATCTATTTAACTGAACATTCTTTGTGCGGTCCGAAAGAAAAAACATCTCAAATCCAATCGAATACTGCACCTAACACCGGAAATATTCCGTCCCCTATGATTAACTCACAAATACAAATACAAAAACTTCCACCTCACTCATAAGGTGGAAGTTTTCTATTTATCCCGCTATTCGCTGGGCAGTAAAACTCCCACCTCAAAATTCGGCTGGAGCAAAGAAGTTAGGTGGGAGTCGGGCTACCCGTAAACGCCCGATTGGTGAGGGCTAATAATCAGTGGGGGATGAACAAAACCCCCACTGATTAAAGTTTCACTTTATACAAACTTCACTACAACTTCCGTTTCCACATTACATACTCCGCAATAAAAAATATGATTGCAGTACTCATTTGAATTATTATGTGTTAAACCGTCTACCGCACTTAATAATTCCTGATCCATATATGCACTGTAATCATCTATGTAATCTACAGCTTTCCCATAATCTTGGAGTATTCCTTGGCAATTTTGACAAGAATATGTTTGTGATTCTAGCGCGTTGCAAAGTGGGCAAATTCCCATCGTTATTCCTCCATACGTTGTCGTTTAAAAACAATTAAAAAGCCTCTTTTTTAGGTTGAAGAGAGCATCTAGCCTTGCATAGGAGCGGTTAGTTCCTTTTTCTGCCCCATCCCGAGTTAAAACAGAACTATACAGTTAATACCGATTTAATTTTCATTTTACTAAGCTGGAATTTTTCTCACTTTAATTATATTTTCGTTTACAAGCCTCTCTTTTTTAGATTGAAGAGAGCATCTAGCCTTGCGTAGACGCGGTTAGTTCCTTTTTCTGCCCCATCCCGGGCTAAAACAAAACTATACAGTTGATACCGATTTAATTTTCATTTTACTAAGCTGGAGTTTTTCTCACTTTAACAAATCATAAGTTAAGTAAGCCAAACTGGTTATACAATGAAAAAACGCATATGATTTCGCTCTTAGTTTAGCCTTCTTTCTTAAAAATACAACGATTACTCTTATTTCATAATTTACGAAATGATGAAATGTTTTTTACAAAATTTACAAATTATTATTTTGTATATCTTTCTAGGTAACATCCATACTATGAGTACAAACTTAATTACCGATGGATTAGCGCCAACGGGGCGATAATCTGGTTCAACTCCAGCTAGTCCAACCAAAAAAACTTTTATAACTCTAAGGAGGATATATTCCTATGGCAAACCAAAGTTCTTACAATCAATTAGTAGTACCAGGTGCAACAGCAGCAATCGATCAAATGAAGTACGAAATCGCTCAAGAATTTGGTGTACAATTAGGAGCAGATTCTACGGCTCGCGCTAACGGTTCTGTTGGTGGAGAAATTACAAAACGTCTAGTTGCAATGGCTGAGCAAAGCCTTGGCGGATTCCAAAAATAAATATATATGGCAAAAAGGTCTCAGGGCATATGCCCTGAGACCTTCCTTAATTTACTGCAACATTTGTAAAAACTTCTTCGTTCGTTCTTCTTTTGGATTTGTAAATACATCTTCCGGTATACCTTGTTCGACAACGACACCGCCATCCATGAAAATAACACGGTTCGCAATTTGATGAGCAAAGCGCATTTCATGCGTTACAATGACCATCGTCATTCCTTCTTTAGCAAGTTCTTTCATAACCTTTAAAACTTCTTGAACTAGCTCAGGATCAAGTGCTGACGTTGGCTCATCAAATAGTAAAACTTCAGGCTCCATCGCAAGCGCACGAGCGATTCCAACGCGCTGTTGTTGTCCACCTGATAATTGGAACGGATATAAGTCTACTTTATCCGCAAGACCAACTTTTTCAAGGAAGTAGTTCGCTTTTTTCTTCGCTTCTTCTTTCCCCATCTTTTTCACTGTAACGAGCCCTTCCATTACATTGTGAATTGCTGTTAAATGTGGGAATAGATTATGGTGCTGGAATACCATGCCTGTTTGCGTACGAAGATTTACAATATCTTTCTTCGATACTTTTTGAGAGAAATCGAGCTCTTTATTACCGATGCGAATGCTACCAGCGTTCGGCGTTTCTAACACGTTGAGGCAACGTAAGAATGTCGTTTTACCAGATCCAGATGGCCCGATAATAACAACTACTTCGCCCTTCTCAACTGATAAATCTATATGCTTTAGTACGGTATTATCTCCGAAACTTTTTTGTAAATGTTGAATTGAAATCATAAAAACAAAAACTCCTTTTATGAAAGGGTTATTTTAGAGTATAACGTTCTGAACGTTTTTCTAATATTTGTTGCACGATAGATAATAAGAAGCAAATTACCCAATAAATTAGACCTGCTTCGAAATAAACAATTAAAAACTCATAGTTCATTGCCGCGATTTCCTGCGCTTTTCGGAACATTTCTGTTACTAAAATTAACGACGCTAATGACGTATCCTTCAATAAACTAATAAATGTATTCGAAAGCGGCGGAATAGATACACGCGTTGCTTGCGGTAAAATAACACGTTTTAATGCTTGCGGATATGTCATCCCAATTGTGTAAGCTGCTTCCCACTGTCCTTTCGGAATAGAAAGAATAGAAGCACGAATAATTTCAGATGCATATGCACCAACATTTAATGAAAAACCAACAATTGCTGCTGTATATGGCTCAACCTCAATATTAAGAGTTGGAAGACCATAGAAAATAATAAATAACTGTACAAGAAGTGGCGTTCCGCGAATGATAGATACATAGATACGAGCAATCCATTGTAAAATACGACTACCTGAAATACGCGCGAGCGCTGTTAACGTCGCAAGTATAATACCGATAATAAATGTAATAAGCGTTAACGGAATTGTCGTAAAGACAGCTTCCTTCAGCATAGGCGAGAAGGAAGTCTGCATAATATCTATCCATGTAGACAATCGATCTGAGATCACTGCACTACTTAGAAACATTTTCACCGAACCATTTTTTCGTTATTTTATCGTACGTACCATCTTTTTTCATATCTTCTAACGCTTTATTTACTTCTTGTACAAGCTTGTCGCTACCTTTGCGGAATAGGAAACCACTTTGTGATGCTTCTTTTTCTGTATCTACAATTTTAATTTTTGCATCTTTTTTCGTTTCTAAATAGTTTAATACTGATAATTTATCATTGATTGTGAAATCAACGCGGCCAGAACTTAATAATTCAGCTGCTTGGCTAAATCCTTCTACACCCTCGATGTTCGCACCGTTTTTCTTAGCGATATCTGCGTAGTTACTCGTTAAAGATTGTGCTCCTTTTAATCCTTTTACATCAGCAAATGTAGCAGGCTTATCTTTATCTTTTGCGATAACTAATGCTGCTGAAGAAGAAATATATGGACTAGAGAAGTCATATTTCTTTTGGCGATCTTCACGAATACCAACTTCGTTCGCAACCATATCGAAACGTTTTGCATCTACTCCTGCAAGTAAACTATCCCATTGCGTTTCTTTAAATACAGGTTTTACACCTAAACGTTTTGCAACTTCTTCTGCTAATTCAACGTCAAATCCAGTTAATTTATCCTTTGAATCGTGGAACGTAAATGGTGGATATGTACCTTCTGTACCAATTACAAGCTCACCGCTTTGTTTTATCTTCTGTAACGCATCTTGACTAGCTGTATCTTTTTTCTCTTCTTTGCCGCAACCCGCTACAATCCCAATCGCTAATGTAGTTACTGCAAGCACTGAAAATAATTTTTTCATGATAGTAGTCCTCCAAGTATTCTGATAGGAATTTAAAAACTATATTGATTGTATGCAATTTCGAACAATTTTTCAATGAAAATGTTCTTATTTAGTTTATCCTTTTTCTTCATAATCAAACAAAATGGAAAAATACCGCTACATACAAAAAATAAGTAACATTTTTTAATATAGCATTTATAAAGAAAAAGGTAAAACAATACTTACTTATTTATAAGTTTTTCTACCGGTGAAATATATTAACTTCTGAGCGGACAATACGATTAAAAAAGAACTTGCGAAAATCGCAAGTTCTTCTAAAAATTAAGCGCTCTGGTTTCCTTCCATTTGCGTTTTGTACATATCATAATAACGCCCGCGCTTTTTCATTAATTCATCATGGGAACCTTTTTCCAAAATCGTTCCTCTATCAAGCACAATAATTTGATCAGCGCTCTTAATTGTTGAAAGGCGATGAGCGATAATAAACGTCGTTCGTCCTTTCTTCACAACTTCTAGCGCTTGTTGAATCATCGCTTCTGTTTCGGTATCAATGCTGGAAGTCGCTTCATCTAAAATTAAAATCGCCGGATCAAAAGCAAGTGCCCTAGCAAACGATATAAGCTGACGTTCTCCGGTTGAAAGTGTACTTCCTTTCTCCGTAATTTTTTCATCTATGTTGTTTGCAAACCTTTCAGCACCAACATCACGTAATGCCTTTACGATGCGATCTTTTGAAATTTTTTCATTTTCTAAGCTTACATTGGATGCCACTGTCCCGCTAAATAAAAACGGATCTTGCAATACAATTCCCATATGTTCACGCGTTGCTTGTTTCGGCATCTCTGTTACATCATGACCATCAATCGTAAGCTTCCCTTTTTGAAATTCATAAAACTGAAAGAGTACATTCATAATGGAACTTTTTCCTGATCCAGTATGACCGACAAGTGCCACTGTCTCCCCTTGTTTCGCTTCAAAAGAAATATTTTTTAACACTTCATCTTTTCCATTGTAAGAAAACGAAACATTATCGAATTTCACATTTCCGGTTAAGCGAGGCATACGTTCTTCTTCTACTGCCTCTCCTTTTTCCTCTAGCAATTCAAAGACACGCTCTGATGCAACACGCGATTGCTCTAAGTTAGCAAGTTGGTTCACCATATTCGTAATTGGCGAGAATAATCTCGTTAAATAATCGACGAAAGCATATAGTATCCCTAGAGAAAGGAGGCCAGAAGCACTTAATGAAGCACCACCGAAATACCAAATTACGCCTGTAAAAGCGATGTTTCTTAATACAGACACTAAATTATGCGACGTTGCTGCATTTAAATTTAAAATTTTATTTTGATATTTAAAATAATCACCATTGAGTTCTTCAAATTCCTTCTTCGTTTCATGTTCTTGACGAAATGCTTGAATAATTGGCATCCCTTGAATCGATTCATTCACTGTTCCGTTAATATCCGATAAACGCGAACGCATTTTATGATTGTATACAGACGCATACTTTCTATACATAATCGCCCAAACAATTAAAATTGGGATGATAAGTAAGCATAGTGCCGCCAGTTTTACATCAAGTAAAAATAGTGCAGCGAAAATCCCGATAATATAGATGATACTAGAGACGAATGTCGCAAGCACTGTTACATATAAATCACGAATCGCTTCTGTATCATTCGTTACACGCGATACAATTTTCCCTGCTGGTAAATGATCGAAATAACGAATTGGCAACGTTTGAATATGGGAAAAGACGTCTTCCCTCATAATTTGAATAATTTTGTTTGCCGCCTTCTGTAAGAAAAACTGCTTTCCGTATGCAAATAATGATACGACTACTAATAAAGCGAAATAACCACCGCCAAGTAATAGTAAACGATTTATTTCTGGTTTATAAAACGCAAATACTTCTTCTTTCGTTAAGGCTTTCGTTTTATACACTTGCACAGCCTTACCACTTTGTACTGTAAGCACATCACCCTTAACAGAACGACTTCCTTCAAGCGTTATTTTATTCGGCACAAAATAGTACTGAAAACCAACTTGAATCACTCGGACTTCTTTCCCTTTTTTCTCACCTTCTTCAAAGCGATCACTTCGCTTATACGAGGCGCCATTATACGAAACAGCATCCTCACTCTTTTCTGTTTCATACCAAGGTCTCTCTATTCCAACGATATGCTCATCAATCATCGTTTTTGCGACGAAAGGACCCGCGAGTTCTGCAATGACGAAAACAAATAACATCGCCATCGCTGCAAAGATCGGCCCCTTCACTTTCATTGCATATTGAAACAATCGTTTTGAAACACTCATATTTTCACCCCACTATCCGCACTTTCACTTTCACCTTGTTGTCTATCGAACTGCTCTGCATACCAGCCCCCATTTCGAATGAGCGCTTCATGCGAACCTTCTTCAATAACTTCACCGTTATCCATAACGAGAATCCAATCCGCGTGCTGCACAGCTGACAAGCGATGCGTCGTTATAATCGTCGTCTTCCCGCTTCTTTCTGTTCGTATGTTTTCAATAATTGCCGCTTCCGTACGAGCATCAACAGCTGATAAAGAATCGTCCAAAATTAAAATTTCCGGATTTTGAATAACAGCCCTCGCAATCGAAATCCTTTGCTTTTGCCCGCCTGATAAAGAAACACCTTTTTCCCCAACGAGCGTTTCTAAACCTTCTGGTAAAAACTCTAAATCCTTTTTAAACGCAGCTATTTCAATCGCTTTTTCAAGTTCTTCTTCAGTCGCTTCTCTGTTTCCGAATAAAATATTTTCCTTCGCTGTTTTTGAAAATAAAATGTGTTCCTGAGGTACGTACCCAATCCAGCCAAGTACGTTATCATTCGGAATTTTATCTAGCTTCACATCAGAAACTGCAATATCCCCTTCTCCAAGTGGATATTGACGAAGAAGCTGACGTACAAGGGTCGTTTTCCCGCTTCCTGTTTTCCCAACAACTCCAAGTGTCTCTCCTTGTTTTAATGAGAACGAAACATTTTTTAAATTTGTTTCAATTGATGAAGGATATGAAAAAGTAACGTTATCAAATTGAATGTAATCTGGCTCTTGTACAAGCTTTGGATCTTTCGGATTCTTTACATCCGGTTCATAAGCTAACGTTTCATTTACACGATCTAACGAAGCATTTCCTCTTTGCATAACATTAATCAATTCACCAATTGCAAACATCGGCCAAATCATCATCCCTAAATAGACGTTAAAAGAAACGAGCTCACCAAGTGTCACCTTTGATTGGAATACGAGATATGCACCGTACACTAAACCAATTAAATAACTAAGACCGACGAGCATTTTCACAGTCGGCTGGAATAATGCATCGATTCTTGCTACTCTCATATTTTTCTCGTATACGTCATCTCCTAAATGATGGAACCTTTCTTGATCAGCATTCTCCTGTACGTACGCACGAATCACGCGTACACCCGCAATTGATTCCAGCACTTTATCGTTCATATCTCCGAACGCATCTTGTGCGACAGTAAATCTTTCATGCAATTTCTTTCCGTATCTATTCATCGCATACGCCATAATCGGAAGCGGTATAAGCGCAGCAAATGTTAACTGCCAACTAATTGAAAAGCCCATCATACAAACGATTGTAAGCATATATAGACTAGAATCAACGAGCGTTAATATACCAAAACCAGCTGTCATGGAGATTGCTTTTAAATCATTTGTCGCTCTCGCCATTAAATCGCCAGTACGGTTTTTTTGATAAAACGTCGGTGTCATCTTGAGTAAATGCCCCATAAATTTTGAACGCATCGTTTTCTCCAGTACGAACGCACCGCCAAATAGTTGGTGCTGCCAAATGAAAGTAAGCACATACCCACCAATCGTTACCCCAAGTAAAATAAAAATATATTGCATAATCGCCTCGTTCGTTAAGGCTCCTGTTTTAATATTATCAATTGTAATTCCTAACACTTTCGGAGGAATTACCTCTATCACGTTTACAATTAAAAGTACCCCAATTGCGATACTGTACCTTTTCCAATGCTCCCTAAAAAACCAGCTTAACTTTAGTAATACTGAAAACAATATAACCTCTCCTTTCTCGTTCTCGTTTGATTCACATTTCTTTATCCGCTATCCAAATCCATCACATTTACATTTTGAAAACCACAGTATTTCATCACATTTTTCCACCTTCCAAATTCTGATTTTTTATAGTAACGAGGAAAATAAACAAAAAAAAGCATACCGCCGCTTGACGATATGCAATAGAATGCATAAAAGCGTACGTTACGATATACGCAACGTACGCTTCTCATAAGACAAAAAGGTCCTATATATCCGCACGGGTTGCGTAATGATATGAATGTTTTCCGCCATTTAACAGAGCTAAGCCCATTACATTTACGATTACAATCATTACGCACACCCCCTTCATTTATTTTCCATTTATAATCTTACAACTTTATTGAGTATTCTGTCAATTATTTTTTTCGCTTTAGAATAAAATAATCTTTTATCACAAAAAATGAAAGTGATGCATTCTACTTATAATTCAGTTTGAAATAAGAGAATCTTCTGTAAGAAAGGGCATACAAAATAAAAAAATAATAAGAAATCGTTTTCACAAACATTTCATTTGAAAAATATTATCAAACCACCTACAATCACCTTATACTCACTCTTACAAGTTGCTATTTTAGGAGGACTAATCATGACAACTAGCAATACGTACAAATTTTATTTAAACGGAGAATGGAGAGAAAGCTCTTCTGGTCAAACAATCGACATTCCATCTCCATACTTACACGAAGTAATTGGGCAAGTACAAGCAATTACTCAAGGAGAAGTGGATGAAGCAATTGCATCTGCAAAAGAAGCTCAAAAATCATGGGCTGAAGCTTCTCTACAAGATCGCGCAAAATATTTATATAAATGGGCTGATGAGCTCGTAAATATGCAAGATGAAATTGCCGATATCATTATGAAAGAAGTCGGTAAAGGATATAAAGATGCGAAAAAAGAAGTTGTTCGTACAGCTGACTTCATTCGTTACACTATTGAAGAAGCTCTTCATATGCACGGAGAAAGCATGATGGGCGATAGCTTCCCTGGCGGAACGAAATCTAAACTTGCGATTATCCAACGCGCACCACTTGGTGTTGTATTAGCAATCGCACCATTTAACTACCCAGTAAACTTATCTGCTGCAAAACTTGCACCAGCACTTATTATGGGTAACGCTGTTATCTTCAAACCAGCAACTCAAGGTGCAATTAGCGGTGTTAAAATGGTTGAAGCACTTCATAAAGCTGGCCTTCCAAAAGGTCTTGTAAACGTAGCTACAGGACGCGGTTCTGTAATTGGTGACTACTTAGTAGAACATCCTGGCATCAATATGGTATCGTTCACAGGTGGTACAAACACAGGTAAACATTTAGCGAAAAAAGCTGCAATGATTCCACTTGTATTAGAACTTGGTGGTAAAGACCCTGGTATCGTTCGTGAAGATGCTGACTTACAAGATGCTGCAAATCATATCGTAAGCGGTGCATTCTCTTACTCTGGTCAACGTTGTACAGCTATTAAACGTGTACTTGTACACGAAAATGTAGCAGACGAGCTTGTTGGCTTATTAAAAGAGCAAGTAGCTAAATTATCAGTTGGATCTCCAGAACAAGACAGCACAATCGTCCCATTAATCGACGACAAATCTGCTGACTTCGTTCAAGGCTTAGTTGATGATGCTGTAGAAAAAGGTGCAACAATCGTTATCGGTAACAAACGTGAGCGCAACTTAATTTACCCAACATTAATTGACAACGTAACAGAAGAAATGAAAGTTGCTTGGGAAGAGCCATTCGGCCCAATCCTTCCAATCATCCGTGTTTCTTCTGACGAACAAGCGATTGAAATTGCTAACAAATCAGACTTCGGTCTGCAAGCAAGTGTCTTCACGAAAGACATTAACAAAGCGTTTGCAATTGCTAACAAAATCGACACTGGTTCTGTTCAAATTAACGGACGCACAGAGCGCGGCCCTGACCACTTCCCATTCATCGGTATAAAAGGTTCAGGTATGGGCGCACAAGGTATTCATAAGAGCCTTGAGTCTATGACACGTGAAAAAGTAACTGTATTAAACTTAGTTTAATCTTATATGTAGAAGCTGATCTAGTTTTAGATCAGCTTCTTTTTATACAATTTAGTTCACGAGTTGTTTTTCCATAGGTAAATTCACACATTCTACAGAAATTTGATACCCTAGCCAACGCTCAGCAATATGTTCAAACGATAAAACAGAGCCTGTTGTAAAAAATCGATGCTTCGGATTAAGATTGTCAGACAAAATTCCTTTGTGCTGTAAAATGGTACTTAACTCTATCGCTGTTTCTTCTGCAGAGCTAATAATTGTCACAGCCTCTCCTAACTCCTTTTTTATATAGGACTCTAAAAGTGGATAATGCGTACACCCAAGAATTAACGTATCTATATCTTCTTTCGTTAATGGCAGTAAAGCTTGTTTCACTTGCTGCGTTACATATGCTGTATCTTCTAAGTGATTTTCTACAACTGTAGCTAAAGTCGGACACGCATGACTATGCACTTCCAAATATGTATCAAGCTCGTGTAATGCTTTTTCGTACATGTTAGATTTTATCGTACCTACAGTTCCAATTACCCCTATTTTCCCTTTCTTTGTCACTTTAATTGCAGCTCTTGCTCCCGGATGTATAACGCCAATAACTGGAATGGAAAGTGCTTCTTGCAAATCAGTCAATGCAGCAGCTGCACCAGTATTACATGCTACCACTAGAGCTTTTAATGGAAACTGTTTGAGGAACTCAACCATTTCAAATATGAAAGATTGTACCTCCTCTACACTTCTTGGCCCATACGGACAACGCTCATTATCACCAATATAGTAAATGCTCTCTTTAGGCAATTGACGCATAATCTCACTAGCAACTGTTAATCCCCCGACCCCTGAATCTAGTACACCTATTACGGATTTTTTATTACATACAGACATATACTTCATCCCCTTCTCAATCTTCTAGCGCTAATAACATGTATTATATTACGAAAATTCAAATATTGTATAACAATCCCTCTCACTTTTAATCACAAACTCTTCTCTATAATCTGATTATTACCATATCCATTGACGTATAAAAATACATTTGTTACTCTTAAATACGTTAATTTAATATTTAAATCCTCATTCGTATCTCGGTGAGGTAGAGGTTGCAATCATTAAAAGTATCATTTCAGGAGATGTAGTGGCATTGATGAAGGAATGAGAAAGGAATGGTTGCCGAAGTAAGACGTGCCCACCATGCGCGCTTGCTGGGTCTGCATTTAATAAGTGCAGAACTGTCACAAACGTTTCGTTTGTGGAGAGCTATCGAGAGGTATGTCGTGGGTTTCTTATAAGATAGAAAGCATGTAGCGGCAAATTACGTGCTTTTTTTGTTTTGTTTGGGACTTCTCTTCCTTACTTAGGAAGACATACATATCTCCTCGCTTGACTTGGTTATACTAACTTTGGAGGTATTTTCTATGCAACAAAAAAAATGGGGCTTTTGGGTACTAACAGCTTTCGTTGTCGGTAACATGGTTGGCGCTGGTATTTTCATGGTGCCAAGTACGTTGGCACAAACAGCTAGCCCTCTCGGTGTCACTTTAGCTTGGTTAACAACAGGGTTTGGTGTTTTAATGCTAGCTCTTGTTTTCGGTAATTTAGCAATTCGTCGTCCTGATTTAACGACAGGACCACAAAGTCATGCATATGCTTTATTCTCATCACCAAAAAAGAAAAAAATGGCTGGTTTCAGCATAGTATGGGGATATTGGGTTGCAAACTGGGCAAGTAACGTTGCCATCATTACATCTTTCGCGGGATATTTATCGCTCTTCTTCCCGATTATGAAAGATACACGACTATTGTTTTCAATCGGCTCTTTCAATATAGAAGTTGGAAAACTACTTACATTTACTATTTGTTCTGTTTTACTATGGGGCACTCATTTAATTTTAACAAACGGTGTAAGCGGAGCTGGGAAACTTAACTTCTTAGCAACAACAACGAAAGTGACTGGATTCCTTCTATTCATCATTGTTACGTTATTTGCGTTCGAAGCTTCAAAATTTGGACAATGGTACACACCAATGATCGATAAAGAAGGCGTATCACACGGTCTCCTTTCACAAGTAAATTTAGCTGCTCTTACAACACTTTGGGCATTTATCGGGATTGAATCAGCCGTTCTTTTATCAAACCGAGCTACTTCTCCCAAAACGGTAAAACGTGCAACAGTTGCAGGTTTACTAATAACAGTTGCAATTTACTTAGGAATTACAATTTTAACAATGGGTGTACTTCACGTTGATAAATTACAAGCTTCTGAACGTCCATTAGCAGATGCATTAAACGCTGCAATGGGTCACGGCGGCGGGAAACTTATGGCATTACTTGCTCTTACTTCCCTATTCGGTTCCATATTAGGCTGGATTTTATTAAGCTCAGAAGTACCTTATCAAGCAGCAAAAGAAGGTTTCTTCCCTTCCTTCTTCGCAAAAACAAATAAAAAAGGAAGTCCAATTCATTCACTACGATTAACAAACATTATGTCGCAAGTGTTCTTATTCTCAACATTATCAGGAACAATTGCGGAAGCTTATACATTCGTTATTACAGTATCAACTTTAGCCTACCTCATTCCATATCTCGTTTCACCAATCTTCCAGTTAAAGCTAGTCGCAACTGGTGAAACATACAAAAATGAAATGCGGGCAAGAATTACAGATGGCATAGTCGCAGCGATCGCACTTTGCTATGCACTATGGGTTATTAAAACAGGCGCATCCGATATAAAAACATTCCTTCTCGGGATTGGTTTATTCGTAATTGGCTTTGCCTTCTATCCATTAATGAATCGTGATCAGAAAAAAAATAACGAAAAGAAAAACGAGCAAGTTGCATAACGCAATTTGCTCGTTTTTTGCTTAATAAAACATATATAATAGAAAAAAGAGGTGAAAAACATGTCAATCGAATCACTATGGAGCTCTCGCTTTCAACAACATATTCAAAATGCCATCACATACTTTGCACGTATGATTAACGGTTTGCTATATAGTTTCATCTTCGTCTCATGTGTAGGTGCATATTATTACGCCAAGTTTCTTAAAACAGATCCTTCTAAAGGAATATCTTTATTACTCATCACAATCGTACTTACACTCATTATAACGAGATGCCCAATTCGCACATTTATTCAAAAACCTGACGCTGTCTATTTACTAGCGCTAGAAGAGAAATTAATATCTTATTTTAAAAAATCTCTTCTATATAATTACATCATTCAACTTTTCCCGCTTGTATTTATGTTCCTTATTATCGTACCGCTTGCCATGCAATCATTACAATTAACCGTACCTTTTTTATGTACAATCTTTATAATTTTAATGATTCTAAAGGGCTGGAACATATACATACATTGGATATGGCGTGATAGTTATGAAAAAAACATATGGCTTATCATTCGTGTTGCTTGTAATGCCCTTATCATTTACATGCTGTTTTATACTGCAAATGTGATTGTATTAGGCGGATTACTCTTACTTCTCACTTTCCTACTTCTATATACGAAGAAACAACCAATAAAACGAATACCGTGGGAATACATAATCGAACAAGAAGAAAAAATGGACATACGATTTTATCAATTCGCTAGCATCTTCACTGATGTTCCGCAGCTAAAAAAACAAGTAAACGGCAGAAAATGGCTTACAAATTGGATCGAACCTTTACTACATAAAAAACAAGCTACTTTCTTCTATTTACATACACTATCGTTTTTACGTGGGAATGATTATTTTGGTATATATATTCGCTTGGGGTTAATCGGTTCCTTTATCGTATATTTCGTACCGAATCTATATGTAAAAGGCGCTATCGCTTACATCGTCCTATACATGATCTCTATGCAGCTTCGTTCGCTGTGGAAATATTTTTCGGGAAATATTATCGTGGCATTATATCCGATTGTTACTGAAGAGAGAATGAATCAATTTCTTAGCTTAATTTTCACATTACTAAGTATTCAACTCATTGTATTTTCAAGTGTTATACTCGTTGCTACAGGACAATTACTATATGCTTTGATTATTATGTTAATCGGCGTACTTTGGATAAAGTTTATTGTTGTACCAAAAACGAAGAAACGTATTTCTTCTTTATAACTAAAATAGAGGCTGCACATAGCAGCCTCTTTTCTCGTCCTAAAATTTCTAATCACTTTTCGTAGGCATTTCTCATATAGTGAAAATGACTATACAATTCCTATCCATACGTTAAATAATGATTTCACACATATAAATAAAAAAGATAGGAGCTCTATTATGAACAACAATCCGCCTTCAACACCCCAAAACAACTCAGAAGAAAATAGCCGTGACATTAAATTGCAAACATTACGAGTCATCGGACTCATCGTCCTCATTAGTGGTTATATTCTCGTCGCTCTCTCAGAAGTGGGTGAACTAAAAACCTTATTAACAAATCCAAATGCCAATCCTAATTTAGCTGAAGTTGATCCGTTTTAGAAGCTATCTAAAAAGCGAGTCCCAGCATAACCGGTTCGCTTTTTAGATAGCTTTATCCAATCTTAGAAACGTTTCGTTCATCTTGATACTTCTCTTTTCCAATCGCCTTCATAAATAATAAAATACTGCTCATACCAACGATAAAATACAGCGCACTCATTCCCCAAGATGCAATAAATGAACCTAACATAACACCTAATGCACCGTTCATTTTCGCCACTTGAAAGACCATTCCGTTAATCGCCATATAAGAACCTCGCGCCTCACTTGGCACCATATCCGCCATTATAGATTGACGAACCGGTACATACATCATCTCTCCTACAGTTTGGAAAAGCCCCGCAATTAATAAAATCCATAAGCTATTGCTCGTTCCAAGTATGGTGAATCCAATTGTATAAATGAATAAGCCTACATATAAGATTTTTAAATCGTTGAAGCTCTTCAACATTTTAATAACAAGCGCCGAAAATAATACAATTAAAATTGTATTCTCTGTAGATATCCAGCTCAGCATTCGAATACCTGTTAAATCAAACGTAAAACCATTTCCGAAGAAAAAGTGAATCGTTTCAAATTCCTTCTGCAAACGTATCCCTAAATAATTATTAATTTGAAACTCTAAAGATAATGTACATATACTTGCTGCACAAAAAATTAAAAACGCTCGGTCTTTCATCACAACTTTATAACTATCCGCCATATCCTTTAATACGTTTTTCTTCTCTACAGTTTTTCGCGCCACATACACTTCTTCCATATATATAGCCATCACATATAAAGTAATGACCGCCACAGCCGTTAATACGATAAACAATTGTAATCTATAGTTTTCAAATAGTAATCCGCCAAATATCGCTCCAATAGCAATTGATAAATTAATCGCCCAGTAGTTAATGCTGTACATCACTTTTCGATTTTCAGGTGTACTCACATCGATTAACATCGCTTCGGTCGCTGGATTCATAAGTCCAGATCCTAAGCTGTTCACGAGCATAAATAAAAACGTTAACCACGGTGAATCTACATAATCTGAGTTCGCAATTCCCATACAAGCAATGGAAACGACTTGTATACTTTGGCCAATAATCATTACTTTTTTACGACCGAGCCGATCTCCAATATACCCGCCATATAAACCAATTACTAATGAAGCTATTACATTAATTAGTAGTAAAGCACCAGCAACCGCACTACCTAACTTTATTGAAAAATAAATTGCCATAAACGGAAAAATCATCGTTGATACAGCTCGTGTTAAAAATGATGTTATAATTCTAATTTTTATATTTCGATGCATACTCCAAAACCCCATCGTTTTCCCCTCCTTATGCTTATTCATTTTACTTTGAAAAAGAGGAAGAAAAAGGTTAGAATATTCTAAAGAGTTTCCCCTTTTATATAGAAGGAAGTGTATACGTATGAAGATTATGGACTATTACATTAGACTAAGATTACATGCACAAGACCAACAACATATGCGAAATAGCTTACAAGAATTAGCGGATGTTTTATATTGCAGTACGAAAAACGTGAAGATTTTATTAAAGAAAATGAGCGAAGAACAACTAATTTACTGGACTCCAGGGCGAGGCCGCGGGAATAAAACTGAAATTATATTTGTACATAGTTTAGTAGAATCAATTGAATGCTATACAGATGAACTGTTAGCGCAAGAAAAATTAAAAGATATCTTTCTTCTTTTAAAAGAACCCCTTCCTCTTGCACTTCAAAAAAAGATAGAAAATAAACTACATCATCATTTTGGATACGAACCTTCAAATGATATGTACGACATATTAAAGATCCCTATATCAAGAAAGATATTACCATTAGATCCCGCTTTTGTGGCTGTAACAACAGAGGGTCATCTTATTAGCCAAATTTTTGATACATTAGTCATTTATAACGATATTACAGAAAAAATGGAACCGCACATTGCTCATACGTGGGAATTAAGTCAGGATCAACTTGCGTGGACGTTTTATTTACGAAAAGATATACATTTTCATAATGAAACTCTTTTAACTTCTAAAGATGTTCAATTTTCATTTGAAAGATTGCAGCAAGCTCAATCTCCTTACGCATGGTTAACACAGGAAATTGTCCAAATTGAAACACCGTCACCACTGCAAGTACGGTTCCATTTAGCAAAACCGAATTTGTTTTTCTTACATTATGTAAGTTCAATACAACTCGCAATTTTGCCCTATGATACGGTAATCCAAAATCATCACTATATAGGTACTGGACCTTTTAAACTTGCTCATTACTCTGAAGACAATATCGTACTTGAAGCTTTCACCCATTATTTTAAAGAGCGAGCTCTACTAGATCGTATTGAGTTTTGGCGTATTCCAGATCATGTGAAAATACATTCTGATTATGAATTACCAAATGAGAATGAAAATGAAAGACATGACATACAAATAGAAGAAATAGGCTGTATTTATGCTAGCTTCAACTTTACAAAACCTGGTCCCCACCACGACATTTACTTTCGTAAAGCTTGGAGAGAAATATATGACGTTGAAACGATCCTCCGTGATTTAGAAGGAAATCGAACAATCACTGCATCAAGCTTCTTTCCTGAAAGAAGTCGCCAAGCTCAGGGAAGACCCTATTCATTAGAAAAGGCGAAAGAATATTTGAAGAAGAGCACATACAAAGGTGAAACGATACATATTTACTTCTTCGCGTTTAAAGATAGTGCAAATGACACAGTCTTCCTAAAGAAACGTTGCGACCGTTTAGGCATACAAGTAGAGCTTCATCCATTTCTTGTTTCAGATTATATGGACTGTTCTATTGATAAACATGCCGATATCATTTTAATGGGAGAAGTGTTTGCCGCCGAGCATGAAATTGCATTCTTAAATGTATTTAAAAATAAAAGTTGCTTCGTAAATCGGTTCATGGACCCGCACTATGAAAAACAAATCAATTGTTTGCTAGATACCTTTTTATTAGAAGAAAATAAAGACAAGCGCTATGAGCTCATGTATGAAATCGAAGATTTTTTACAAGCAGAACACATCATTTTATTTAACTATCACGTTTTAAAAAGAAAAACATATCCCTCTTCTCTAAAAAATGTAACAATAGATTCATTCGGTTGGGCGAATTTTGCGAAGTTATGGATACAGCCATCCCCGTATTAAAATGTGTAGTTTTTTATAAAAGGAGAAAAACCATGAAAAGCAACCTAGAAAAAAGGCTTTCCTATCTATACACAGGTGAGTTATTTTCAGTCATTACTTTTATTTTTACAAGTTACTTAATTAATTATGCTTATCCTACATTATATTTATATTCCCTATACTCTTTTTGGATCTCATTTCTTCTTTTAGAGTTTCTCTTACTACAAGGAACTGTTTACTGGTACGTAAAGTGGAAACGACTAAAAAAAGAGAAAACATCTGTTACACCTATTGTGATTATTCAATATTTAAAAATGCTAAAAAAGATAAATATCGGATTGATTATCACAGGACTTATTATGTTTACTATTGATTTTGTAATTTGGTATCCTCAATTACCTTTAATCGGGCTATCATTCGCACTATTTGTTTATGTTTTTGCATTATTTGAGTATATAAACTATTATCATATTCAGCTTTCATATGATAACATCTCTGATATTAAATATTTGATTAAATCAAAAAAACTAAAACAGTCCTGTATGAGTAAAGATTTTCAACGTATTTCATAAAGTGAAACTATAATCAGTGGGGTATGTGGGATAAAATACTAGATTCCGCTTATGAAGACTTTAAACCAATAAGAATTAAGCAATTTTCACGAATGTAAAAGAAGGTATTACATCCTTAGTAATACCTTCTTTTACATTTTTAAAGAGGAACCTTCTTGCACACAAAGATGCAAACTATTATTTAATTACTTCATCCAAATGCTTTTTCAAGTTTAATAAGTATTGCTCTATATCCGGATTCTTCACCACATCACAACAAGCAAAACTCTTTAATGGACTCATACCGAGAAACTTCTGCACACGATGTAAATGACTAAGCGTTGATTCTAAACTTTCTCCTTCAAAGAACTTCGTCTTATCTCCAAATGCTTTTTCAGGTGCATTCCAAGTTGTGGAAAACATATACTGCTTCTCTTTTAATAAACCACCTGTTCCGTATTCATCTGCACCTTTAAAGAACAAGCCGTATTCATATATTTCATCCATATACGTTTTAAATAATCCCGGGACACTAAACCAATAAATTGGTGTTTGATAAACCACAACATCGGCCCATAAAAACTTCTCTTGTTCTTCTTTAATACTATATCCATCTTGAATCGTTGTTGTTTTCACATGATGATTTTTGCTTAATACAGTTACCATATAATCAACTAACGTTTTATTTAATCGTCCTTCCTTTGAACCGTATTTTTCATGTCCATTTATAATCAATATATTTCCCATCGCTTTTCTCTCCCTTATATGATCTACTCTTCAGCTATTAAGCCCAGTTGCTGCTTCAGCGTAAGATTATCTTCTAAATGCCAATCTTCCGTTATCTTTCCGTCTTTCACGTGTAAAATATCAATTGCAAAAAAACGAATGTTTTTACCATTATGAGTTCCTGCAAAAGAAAGACGAGCTGTTACTTTATCACCAACGACTAATAAATCTTCAATCTCACAATGTATATTTGGAACGACTTTACGAAAATTTTGTGCTGCAAACTTTAATCCTTCAATGCCTTGTGGACGGCCTTTCGGCAATGTATTATCGAAGAATTTTTCAGTAACAGTCTGCGGAATAAGTTCCTCCTTACCTGTATCCCAAAATGCGTAAAAACGCTGAGCTGCATGAACAATTTCTGTCGCCTCCTTTTTACTTAATGAAGAATCCATTGTCATTGCTTTTGGCTTCGGCATTTCTTTTAAAAACTGAATTTCAGTTTTTTGCTCCCCACTGCACGCTGCAAGCACAATACAAATGACAAAAAAACTAAGGAACGCAAACAACTTTTTTATAACCATGGAAATCACCTCCTCCTCATACAAACCCTTTGTATTTCCTATTGCTATTGTATATACACTAACTTTCTTTATGGAAGTAGTGATATTTTTTTCATATAGTTACCGAAAAGATAGTTTTGTGATACGATAAAGCAAATTCATTCAAAAAATTTTTATGGAGGCTAGTTCCATGAACAATATAGATCCGGTTGTATTAACGAAAGGTTTACCTGGCATCCCATGTCCTATCGCTAAAACGCTTGACGTAATTAGTACAAAATGGACATTTTTAATTATTCGAGACCTTCTTATCGAAGGAACGTTACGATTTAGTGATTTACAAAAATCAATGGATGGGATTAGTCCGAAAACATTATCGCTTCGACTAAAAGAATTAGAAGCACAAGGGATTATAACGAGAAAAGTATATCCAGAAGTTCCGCCTCGTGTAGAGTACACCTTAACGGATAAAGGAAAGCAATTAGAGGGGATATTTATTGAATTAAAGCGATTTGGATTAAGTTTGTAAAGTGAAACTATAATCATTGGGGGTTTTGTCCATCCCCCAATGATTATTAGCCCGCAAATAGCGGGATAAAACAAAAACCCCTTACAACGGTAAGGGGTTTTAATTTACTCACTAAATTACTTCGCAAAACTTTCAGCCAGCTGCTTCTCTCTCCACATAAATGTAATGCCGAGACCAACGATTAAAACAACACCTGAAAATGCATATGGATAATGAATATTTATATCAAATAATATTCCGCCCATAGCAGGTCCTGCGATATTTCCTAAACTCGTATACGTTGAATTCATACCAGCAACGAATCCTTGCTCTTTTCCAGCTGCTTTTGATAAAAATGTCGTTAAAGCTGGACGAAGTAAATCAAATGCTAGGAAAATAAAACAAGTAACGAGAAGTACACTCCAATAATTAAAGACTACAGTTGAAACGAATGCTAACACTGCTCCTACAACTAAACATATTTGAATTAATACTTTCTCACCGAACATGTCTACCAATTTTCCAAACATAAATACTTGCACAACTACCCCAAAGATTGAGCTAATCGTAATAATTGCAGCAATATCTTTCGGTGTGAAGCCAAATTTATGATCAGAGAACAGGCTAAACACAGTTTCATATGCTGATAATCCAAATGCGAGTACAAATACAATAATAAATGCGATTGCATACATTGGATTTAAAGATTTCTTTAAATCCCCGATAAAACTTGATTCTTTCGTATTAGCAGAAATCTCTGCAAGTTCTTCTTTCGTTAACGGCTCTTTCAAAATAAATATAGAAATCACGCATGCGACAAAAGCAATCACTGCTGCCACAAAGAAAGGTACACGTATACCATATTCTGCAATAAACCCACCAATTCCAGGTCCTATAATAAATCCGGTACTAATAGCTGCTGAAAGATATCCCATCGCTTTTGGACGTTCCTGAATAGAGGTAATATCAGCAACATATGCCGTAACACCCGGCATAATAAACGCAGCACTAATCCCGCCTAACACCCTCGCTGCATAAAGCATCCACACATCTTTTCCTAATCCAAAAAGAAGCTCTGAAACACCAAAAATAAATAATCCAATGATTATCATTTTCTTCCTACCGTAAAGATCGACCCAACGACCCGTAATAGGTGAAGTAATAAGCTGAGCCATTGCAAATACTGCAACGAGATAGCCCATCGTCTTTCCTGTTAAATTCATATCATTCATAAAGGATGGCATAACCGGAATGATTAATCCAATCCCTAAAAAAGCGATAAATATATTACTCAAAAGAATGATCAATACCATCTTTTGTTCTTTTATCGGTTTCTTCAATTTTTAACACCTCTTCCCGTAAGTTCCTCTCAAAAATAATGCCCAAGAAACTTTTTCTTTATCCTGCTATTTGTGGGCTAATAATGAGTGAAGATGCCCCTACTCATTAGAATTTCACTCTATCCTTCCACACATACATAAATACAGGGTGAATGACTATCATTCAGTTTCCCGCAGAAATGAACCTACCTTTTCAGACAGGTTCACCTTACTATTTCTTTATCCCGCATTAACGGGCAGTAAGACTCCCACCTCAAAATTCAGCGAATGCGAGGAAGTTAGGTGGGAGATAACTGCCCTTAAATGCCCGATTGGTTCAACTAATAATCAGTGGGGATGAACCCTCCCACTGATTAAAGTTTCACTTTATATGTAGTGCATGTGTTAAAAAATCTAGTACTTCTGCCTTTTGTAGCTCGACTTGCTCATCATCTTTATGATCATATAAATAAACTTGTTCCGCTGCTGATTCAACAAGAGCAATAAATAACTTCGCTGTTCTCTCTGCATGAACCGAATCACGAATTTCACCAGCTTCTTTTGCTTCACTTAAAAATTCACTTAGCCACATATAAAGAGGCTCATATACAGCTTCCCATTCTTTTATATGTTCAGTAGATGCAAGGCCCGCATACATTAATGCTTGTATTTCACGATATTCAGCTATAAAGTTAAACACTGCATCTATTACTTGCGCAACTTTACTTGAAAAAGGTGCATCGTTCTGTACTTTTTCTTTCACTGCAAGTATCATCTTCTCAACCATCACTTCTGCTATTGCAGGCATAACAGATAACTTAGAAGGAAAATATAAATAGAAAGTTCCTTGTGCAATGCCAGCCAATTTTACGATATCAGAAATCTTCGTTTTTTCAACGCCCTTTTCCTGAAACACTTCAATAGCTGCATAGACAATTTTCTCTTTTTTATTCATCATCTAAACCCTTTCACACGCGTATTGAATGACTGTCACTCATTTTATAAAATAACTAGCTGTACTGTCAATTATAGTGCACTTTTCATAATAAAAATCTCCCAACAAATCGTTAGGAGATTCAACTTTCATATCAATTTCTTATGAAAGAGCCTTTAATCCCGTAACTCCACATACGATAAGAGCTACACTAATCAAACGTGCCTTACTTTTCGATTCACCAAACAGAAACATATTTAATAAAACTGCGCCTGCTGTTCCAATGCCAATCCAAACCGCATAAGCCACACTTACTTGTAAGAACAAGAAAGATGTGTATAAAAATGCGAAGGAAGTTGCAAATCCACCTATATAAATCGCTCCATTTGCTAACGTCTTATCTTTACTATACATCTTAAGGCCTATCACACCGACTATTTCACTAATTGCAGCACAAAATACGAAAAACCAACCCATTTTTAAGCAGCTCCTTCCATAGTTTCTTCCACAGTCTCTGCTTTATTATCAGCCAATTTTAAACCGATAACGCCTGCTACAACCATCACAATGAAGAATAATTTTCCTAAACTAAAACTTCCACCGAAAAGAAAAACATCCATTAAGAAAGTTCCTACAGTACCAGCCCCAGCAAACACCGCATATACTGTCCCTGTCGCAAGATGTTCACACGCTTTAGAAAGGAAGTGAAAATCAACAGCGATAACTCCTACAATAATGAACCAATGCCACCAAGTATGAGCTGTATTAAAACCAAACACCCAAAAGACTTCAAAAATACATGTTAATATGACATATAACCAAGCTTTATTTTTCATATCTCTCACCTTCTATTATACACTGACTGACCGTCAGTCATTTTTGATTAAAAAAATATAATCTCACGCTAACTACTATTTAAAAAGCCAATATCATCCTCATTTATCCTTATATTTGTTCCGTCATTAAGCTAACTACATATACAAGTTGCTTATCTACACCCTTTCACATAAAAAAATGACTGAATGTCATTCATAAATATTCTACATGACCAATTGATAAAGTGTCAACACCCGGATTCTCTTAACCAAAAAATATTTTAGATTTCTTAAATCCACGTGTATATTTCTTAATAATCTGTCAATAATGGTAGTAACAAAATATTTTCTCCATTCCCCCCTTGGAGATCCCTTGAATCGAGCAGTTGCTTTTAGCTAACTGCTCTTTTTTTAATTTATCGGCACATTATAATAAAATACTCATAGATAAATTCCAAAACAAAGACCTGTACTCCCTTTTCAACATGCAACAAAGAACGAAATATTTTGTACGCTATTTACTTTCCAACGAGTCTTTGTATGCAATAATTTTATTTTCAAGCATCTTCTCTGTAATTACTAAGTTTTCTCTTTGAGTTTGAATAGATTTTTTATGATTTTCTAAAAGTTGTAAACGAGCTTCGGTTGTATGTTCCCCTTCTGTATATAATCTAGCGTATTCTCTTATTTTCGCTATCGGCATTTGCGTTTGTTTTAATTTCATTACAAACTGCAACCACTTTATATGCGATTCTTCATACAGTCGATTTCCATTTATATCGCGATTTGCAATTAATATGTTCTCTTTTTCATAATAACGTAATGTATGTGTGCTCACTCCTAATAATTTAGCTACCTGGCTAATTGTGTACATACTCATACTCCCTCCACATGCCATTTATCATCATATATTTAACTGCTTTATAAAAAACATTTGACTTAGAGTATACTCTAACAAATAGAATCTAACCATACTAAATTAATTTGAACTTAGGGGGATTTTATATGAAATATACTGTTATTACTGGTGCAAGTTCCGGAATTGGCTATGAATCAGCTTTAGCCTTTGCATCTCGCGGAAAAAATTTAGTACTTGTAGCTCGAAGACAAGAAGAATTAGACGGATTAAAATTAAAAATTAACGAAATGCATCCAGAGTTGGATGTTGTCATTCGAAGAACTGATTTATCCGTCACTGAAGAAGTTTATAAATTTTATGAAAGTCTACAAAGTTTTCAAATTGAAACGTGGATTAACAACGCAGGTTTTGGTAATTTCGCCTCAATTGCTGAACAAAATTTAAATAAAATAGAGACGATGTTGCATGTAAATATAGAAGCACTAACAATACTCTCTTCTCTTTTCGTTCGAGATTATTCAATGGTTGATGGAACACAGCTTATTAACGTTTCATCGGGCGGTGGATACACGATTGTGGCTAATGCTGTTACGTACTGTGCTACGAAATTTTATGTAAGTGCATTTACAGAAGGACTATCTCACGAAATGAAAGAACAAGGTGCAAAACTACAAGCAAAAGTTTTAGCTCCTGCTGCAACTGAAACAGAATTTGCGAAACGTTCATTTAATATTGATGAGTTCCAATATGATGGTGTTGTACCGAAATTTCATACTGCAAAACAAATGGCACAATTTATGCTTGACCTTTATGATAACGATAAAGTTGTAGGACTTGTCGATGGTTCTACGTATAACTTTGAGCTTAGAGATCCGCTTTATAATTTTACAGTAAGACAAACGAATTCAAATTCTTAACAACATCTCATTTCTGACTAAAATATAGATACCCACTATTTCTTAAATAATAGTGGGCCTTTTTTCTCTCTAAAAATTTCACCCAACATACCGTATCATCGCCACCTCATCACAATAATCAACTTTTGGACAATGTCTACAATCAATCCACACTTTTTCTGGTAATGCTTCTCTATTCACAAAATCAAACCCGCACTTTTGAAAAAATTCCGTTTCATATGTTAAAGAAATTACCCTGTTCACTTTTATCTTTGCCGCCTCATTCATTACATGATTCACTAACTTACGCCCTATCCCTTTTCCTGCATATGTATGCGAAACTACTAACGATCGTACTTCTGCAAGATCCTCTCCTAACACATGTAAACCAGCAACTTCAACGACTTCCTCTCCTTCTTTCATAACATATAAACATTGTAAATATTGATAGAGAGACAAAAGAGCACGCGGCAAAACAACTCCTTCTTTTGCATACATTTCAATGAGATTATAAATTTCTTTCACATCACTTGTAACCGCATTAAAGATTTTCATATTATATCCCCTTGCCCCCAGTGTTAATATTTATAACATTAGATGAATTTTAATTCATAATTTCATATAATAATACATCTCTCTTTTCTCTCCGTCAATCACTTTTCTGAATTTTATATAAACAAAAAACCAAGCAACTTAATCGATGCTCGGTTCCTCATTCCGTATCGGCAATACCGTAGAATATTTAATTTCACGAAGTGCTAAACTCGTTTGTATACGTGTAATGCCTAGCTTATTTAACTTTCTAATAAACTGCTCTAACTCCTTACGATCACGATTCGCAACTTTTAATAAATAATCATATTCGCCTGTTAAACAGTGACATTCTAACACTTCAGGCATAGATTCTAATTCTCGTTCTAACACTTCAAGTTTTTCCGACTGATGAATATTCGTGCTCATAAAAATGAAACATAATAAATCAAATCCAAGCTTTTCTTGATTTAAAATTGCTACTTGCTTATCAATGAATCCTTCCCCGTCTAATCTTTTTATTCTTGCATGCATAGCAGCTGGTGATAAATTAACACGGCGTGCTAACTCTGCATTACTTACTTGTGACTCTTTCTGCAATATATCTAAAATTTTCACATCCAAATCATCAAGCACTTTAATAACAGATGACTCCATCAAAATTCCTCCTTTTTTCTTACCGATGATTATTCGAAGAAACATCTCATAGTTTATATAAAACTGAATATTTTTCTGTAAATGAGATTTCTAACGAAATATTTTATCGTATTTTTACCATTATACAAAAGAATATATTAGACAATAAAGAAAAATGCTAAAATTATTTACAGTTCATTCTTATTTCAACAAAGGGGTTTTTAGCATGCCTTATTTTTATGTCTTTTTACTATTATTAACAAGCTTATTATGGGGAGGAAATTTCGTCGTTGGGAAATCACTCGTCGATCATGCATCTCCGATGACACTGACAAGTTTAAGATGGCTAATTGCGATCATTTGTTTATTACCAATGGTATGGTTTAAAGAGAAGAAAATCATTCCACCACGCTCTGCAATACTCCCGTTAATACTTATGGGAATTTCAGGAGTCGTTCTTTTTAACATTTTTCAATTCTTAGCACTAGAAAAAACATCCGCAACGAATGTAGGTCTTATTTCTACATTGAACGCTATTTCGATTGCATTATTTTCTGTGCTATTTCTAAAAGAAAAAGTAAATACACTTCAAATTCTTTCTATGATTCTTTCATTTTTCGGGGTTATGCTCGTCCTTTTAAAAGGAAATTTCGCACTTTTATTTTCACTACATTTTAATAGCGGAGATTTATGGATGATGGCGGCAGTATGTATTTGGGGTATTTACTCTGTTTGCAGTAAATGGGCGACAAAAACAGTTACACCGCTAATGGCGACGTTATATTCTGGTATTTTCGGCGTCATTTTATTGCTTCCATTTAACATAGGCAACTTCACTGTTTCCAATATTAATTCTTCCTTCATAACATCACTTTTATATACAGGACTCGTTTCAACGGTCCTTTGTATGGTATTTTGGAACATTGGTGTACAGAAATTAGGAGCTACTACATCAGGTATTTTTCTAAATTTCAATCCAATTTTCACAGCTATTTTAGCATTTATTTTCCTTGGAGAAGAACTAACATGGATTCAAATTTCCGGGACAATTATCGTCGTGACAGGATGTTATTTATTTTCTCATTTTAAAACCGCTGCTTCTCAGCCAACTAGAACTTTAGTGCGAAAGCATTCTTAATGAAAAAACATCGCCACCAGAGTGGCGATGTTTTTATTTCCCTTTCATTTCTTTCACATACTGTTTTTCTTCTTCTGGCGATAAGCGTTCTGTTGCCTTTCCGGTATCACCACCTTGAATTTCCCACAAAAAGTTATGCTCCTCAACCGTTTGTGAAAAGTCTCCTTTCTCCCAACGCTCCAAAGTAGAAAGTAGCTTTGATTTATGTTTAAAATTCGTACTGCTTTCTACTGCGTTCTTCGCACTACGAATTTCCTTATTTGTCATTTCAATAAATCCCCATTTTTCAGAGGATTTCACTTTTTGATGTACCATCCTATGCATTGTAGAAATAATTTCATCTTCACTAGCTTGTTGCTTCTCTTCCTTTGCTTTCTTCCCTTGTTGCCCCATTACATTTTGTGCTTTAAGACTCTTCTCCTCTTCTTCTATATAATTAAGCAGTTTAGTAACACCGAATACAGCTCCTATCGCAATTACAATCATTGTAATTGTCCCTATAATCCATTTTTTCATATTATGTATTCCCCATTCCCCTAATAATCACATAAACAAATGGAATCGCCTGCGCACAGCCGATTCCATTTGTTTCCTTATTTTATTTTAAACCTTCATCGCTGCTCGCACAATATAACTATCCACATATTGATTGAATTTTACGATTTTTCTATTTTCAAGCTGCCATATATGAACGAATTCTGCTTCAAATGATTTTCCCGTTTCTTTATAAACTCCAGAATACATACCTTCAGCAATGATTACATCTTTTCCGTTTACTTCATGGTACGTATTTACACTCGCTTTATAATTATCCCATTCTGATCCTAAACGACTAAATACATTTTCCATTATAGCTTCTGTACCTATATACGTTCCGCCGTATGGGAAACCTTCTGCCTCTGTCCACTCCACTTTTTCAGAGAGGGCTTCCGCTAAATGTTTTGCATTTGAAGAAGATGGTCCTTCATATGTGCTTCGAACAATTTCTAAATTTGTTTTTTGTACCATTATTTTTTCACCCCAAATGCGTTTGCCGCTAAAACAAGTCCAATTTCTAACGCTTTAACGTGCGGGAATCGTTCCTTTATTGCCGTTTGAATTTCTTCACTTGAAGGATTTCCTGCAAGAACTTCATCAAATGCTACTAAATATTTACGAGTATGCTTAATCGCATCTGCTGTATTTGGTACGTCATAATCACGATGACCCGCTACAACAATTTCAGGGTGAAGATTTTCAAGTTCACTTAATGTTTCTAACCATTTATGACGAGCTTCAGCATCTGTTTCTAACGTCCATGCGAAAGTATTGTTATACACGATATCTCCTGTAACTACTGCTTTTAATGACGGAATCCATACGTAACTATTATTAGGTGTATCACCTTGTAGACCACCTTTAATGATTAAGTCATTTCCCTCTAAAATCAATTTCTCTTCTGTTAATTCATCTGGAACAATTGGTTGATGAGGAACATTATGCCCAATAGATGGTTTCCATTGTTCCACTTTCTTTTCAAACGTATTGCGAATATCTTCTACTGTATTTCGCAACGCTACAATTTTCGCTTTTGGAAATGCTTCATGTAATACATTTAATCCAAAATAATGATCTGGATGGAAATGAGTTACATAAATATGAGCTAAATTCTTTCCTGTTTCAATAATTTGAGCTGCTAAACGATGTGCATCACTTAATAAAAATTGTGCATCGATAAGAATTGCATCTTTTTCTCCGTATACAATTGTGGATGTAACTTGAAATGCTTGCTCAGATCCTGTAAAAACCTCTAAATGTAATTTTGACATGTTATTTCCTCCACTTTTTATTTACTCTTTTATATTCCTTTATTCTTTAAGCTTTATTCTAGTTGTAACTATTTTAGTTACAACTAGAATAAAAAAATATACGAATCATTTTATTACTAATCGACTTAGTGTAATCATTATAGTTACACTAAGTCGTCAAGTCAACACTTAAAAAATGAGATTTACTTCGTTTTCATTACTTTCTCTTTTAAAAAACGATCTACATATCCTTCTGCTTTTACAACGAATAAATACGCACCCATTGACAATAATGCAAGATCTAATTCATATCCCGGATTCTTTCCATCTCCTAATAAGCCTGCTGCTCCATTTACCTTTACGATAGCTCCAGCTAAAATAAAAGCGAATAACAATCCTACATATCGTACACCTAAACCGATGATTAATAATATACCACCTACTAATTCAACTGTTGCTACGCCGTATGCAAGACCACCTGGTAAGCCGATGCTTGTAAACCATCCTGCTACGTTATCGATACCTGATTGAAACTTTGCTAAACCGTGTGCAAAAAACGTAACTCCTAACACGATACGAATAATTACATTACCAATATATTGATTCATTCTGAACTCTCCTCACTTGTTTTGTTATGGTGAAGATTTATTCACAAGACAAAACAATACGGTATTTCTTTTCATTCGTCAAATACTTTTTTGAAAGAAAACAAAAAACATTATCCTCTTAACGGATAATGTTTTTTACAAAATAGTGCTAATTCAAGCTTTCGCTCTATTACTTAGAATAAGTTGAAAATTTTTCCCAGCACCTATATAAGACAATAAAGAACTATCTTCTTCCATCACCATTCCAACAACATTTACTTTCCTATCTTCAGGCAAATCATTTATAACAATTTGCATTTCGCCAGCATATCTACCGTACAATTCATTATCAATTGTAATACTGCCTCTTTTTCTTGGAATTGTATTCATCGGTTGTAATACAACTTTATTTTCTTCGCGCGATTCTACAGAACGAATGGCATCACGAGCTGGATCAAGCCGATTCGTATGCACTTTCTCTACCACTTTCAATACTTCCATTTCATTTGTAAATGGTTCATATCGCAGCGGAATAATCCCATTACTCGCCATCGCGATTTCTTGTACACTTTCTAGACTCGCGCTTATGTCTCCAATTAGCACTTTATCGACGTCACACTCTTGAACAAGTTCTAAATACGCTTCAAGCGGACGCATATAGCGGTGCTTTTCTAACGTTGGTAAACCTTCATATAAAGGACCTCGTTTTTCACCATCTCCCGGAATAAATGCCATCGTTTTTATTCCGCAATCATGTAAATACTTATTTTGTTTTTGTAAAAATGACTTTGCTAGTCCTGTTTCTGGACGTGGGTAAAAATTATGCCATGCTTCTACACGATCTACTCGTATATTTCCCGCAAGTAACTCTTTCCAAAATGATTCTGTAATCGTACTCGCGTTTAACGCTATTTTCATCTTATGAGATACACTCGCAATTTCTTTCGGTGCAATGCCGTAATCCATTCGTAAACCCGTAATGCCCCACTCCAATAATTCTTCCACATTTTCATACGTTATTCCTAAATGATGTAACGACTTTGGAGAGACATCGACCATTAATTCCATTTCATTTTCGAGAGCTTGTTTCCCAAGTATTTGAATTAACTCTTTATACGTATTCGGATCATCTTCTGGAATGTGAAGAGATGTAAAAATAGATGAAAATCCGTTTTCTTTCGCTATTTTCAACCATGCTTCTTGTTTCTCTACTCTCTCTTTTGAAAGATAAATTGAAACTCCTATCATATAAATCTCCCTCTCTATTAATAGAAAAAGAGAAAGGAAATCCCTTTCTCTTTTTCTATATATTTTCTGCCATTTCTTCTTTAAAGCCGAAGAAGTACGTAAAGATGAATCCGAAAGTATATGCAACTACTAATCCAAGGAAATATAATAAATATTTATTATCAGCAATTAATGGGATTAAAGATAATCCTGATACGCCAATTCCGAGTGCAGCTGTGTGCATAACTGCTTGGAATGCACCACCAACTGCTGCACCTAAACAAGCAGTAAGAAACGGTTTCCCAAGTGGTAATGTAACCCCGTATAATAATGGCTCACCAATTCCTAAAAATCCAACTGGCAATGCACCTTTAATTACGTTACGAAGTCGTTTATTTTTTGTTTTTACATAAATCGCAATCGCTGCTCCTACTTGCCCAGCGCCAGCCATTGCTAGTACTGGTAATAAAGGCGTTACGTGAGTTTGATTAATAAATTCCATATGAATCGGTGTTAAACCGTGATGCAATCCGACCATAACGAGAGGTAAAAATGTTCCGGCAAGCACAGCTCCCGCAAATGCTCCGCCAATATTTAAGATAGCATTAATTCCGCTTGTAATTCCTTCAGATAAGAAACCTGCAACTGGCTGAATTGCTAACATCGTTACTATACTTACCACTAATACAGTAATGAGTGGTGTCAAGATAATATCAACTGCATTTGGCACTGCTTTTCGAACTTGTCTTTCAACTACAACCATAAGCCATGCTGCAAAAATAACTGCAAATAATCCGCCCCGTCCGGGTACGAGCGCTTCACCGAATAGTTTTACATTCGCCATCGCTGGGTTGAAAATTAAAATACCTGCAATTGCCCCAAGAACTGGTGTCCCGCCAAATTCTTTCGCTGTATTCCAGCCGACTAAAATGCCTAAGAATGTAAAGATACCGCCGCCAATTAAAAGTAACATTTGTAGCCATGTTGCATTAGGGTCAGCACCTGCATTTTTCGCAAAGTTAGCAACCCCGTTTATAATTCCTGATGCAACAAGACCAGGTATTAACGGAATGAAAATACTTCCTATTTTTCTTAAAAAGTTTTTCACTGGTGTATTATTTTTCTTCTTTATCCCTGACTTTATCTCTTGGCCGAGATCTTCAAGGTGATGATCTGCCACTTCACCAATTCTGAGTCCTGTTAAAACTTCCATTTCAGCTGCTACTTTATTTACCGTTCCTGGACCAACGACAACTTGAAGTGTTTCATCTTCAATGACCCCCATAACACCTTCAACCTTTTTCAAAAGGTCCATGTTCACTTTACTTTCATCATGAAGCGTTAATCGTAACCTCGTCATACAATGAGCAATGCCACGAACATTTTTTACTCCCCCAAGTTGCTCCGTAATCCTACTCGCCATTATCTCTTCTTTCTTCATAACAGAATCCCCCTCCCCAGAGTTTAAAGTGCCTTCTTCACAAATCCTTTCGCACATTTTAATTTTTCTAGTGCTTCCCCATATTCACACTGTAGTAATATCATAACGATTGCAACTTTCACATTTCGATCTGCTCTTTCATAATACTCTGTAGCTACTTCATAACTAGCGCCTGTCGCTTCCACAATAATTCGTTTTGAGCGCTCTACCAATTTTGCATTTGTAGATTGAACATCTACCATTAAGTTTTTATATACTTTCCCTACACCAATCATAGACGCTGTAGAAATCATATTCAGTACTAACTTTTGCGCTGTGCCAGCCTTCAATCGTGTTGAGCCTGTTAATATTTCTGCGCCTGTCTCCACTTCCACATTTAGTTTTGCATATTTACTTATCACAGCATTTTTATTACAAGAAATACTCGCTGTACTCGCTCCCACACTATTTGCGTATTTCAATCCCCCAATTACATAAGGCGTTCTACCACTTGCTGCAATTCCAATCACCGTATCTTTCTCGTTTAATCCAATACTTTTTAAATCTTCTTCTGCTAACTCTTCACGATCTTCAGCACCTTCTACCGCTTTGGTAAACGCTTTCAATCCACCTGCTATAAATCCCTGCACCATTTTGTCATCTGTACCGAATGTTGGCGGGCACTCCACTGCGTCTAAAATGCCTAAACGACCACTCGTACCAGCACCAATGTAAATTAATCGTCCATCTTCTTCAAAAGACTTAATAACAATTTGTACAACCTTTTCAATCTCTTCTATTTCATTTTCAACTGCTAACGCAACAGTTCGATCTTCTTGATTCATACTTTGTAAAACTTCTTTTATGCTCATCTCATCTAAATTCATTGTCTTCTCATTGCGATGTTCTGTAGATAAATTTTCTAACATATTGTCACCTTCTCTGAAATTTAATTTCACACTTTTATTATAACTTTAAGAAATTAAAAATCAACATTACTTTCTTATTTTATGAAATTTTATTTCTTTTCATGACAAATTTATGTCCAGCCACACAAAAAAGATGGGCTGCCCCATCTTTTCACTTTAACTTCCGTAACCGCAGAGCTTCTTCTCTCGTCTCCATAAATTGATCTATCACATTATTACCAATACGGTTAAAAGTAATAACGTATAAAGCATCAATCATATTTAGCTGAGTCATTCGTGAAGCAATACTTGCAATGCGATGATCTTGCTCTACATCCGGCATACAAAGGCGAATGTCTGCAGCTTTATATAAAGGAGATGATTGATCTAGCTTCGTAATCGCAATAACGGTAGCTCCTCGCTTCTTCGCATATTGCGCCATTTCGAGCACATCTTTCGTCCGCCCAGAAGTTGAAATCGCCACAAATATATCTCCTTCTTTTAAATTCGTTACGAGTGGCAACATCATATGAAAATCAGATAGCATCATTGCAGTAAATCCAAGCCTAGTAAATTTATAAGCTCCGTCCATCGCCGGTGTAGCTGATCCACCTACACCATAAAATATGATCTTATTAGCATTTACAATACTATCTGCAGCTTTCTCAAGTTCCTTCTTATCTATCGCAGTAACACTCGCCTCAATTGCAGCTTTATTCACATATGTAACTTTATTAAACAAATCGTACGGTCCATCTTCTGTATTCATCACTGAAAAATCGTTAATATTATAATCAACAATTGTTAATTCACGAACGAGCGCTATCTTAAATGCTTTAAAGCTTCCAATACCGATTGTTTTACAAAAACGTACAACACTCGCCTCACTCGATCCCGCATTTGTAGACACTTCTTTTGTCGTTAAATTTGGAACAATCTCTGCGTTCTCCATTATGTACATGGCAACCTTCTTTTCAGCTGGTGAAAATTGATCCATATTATTTTCAATTTTAAATAGTAATGTTGAAGCTTTCACCATTTCACCTCCACTTCTTACAGCTGCTTTTTATTTCGTATATTCTTCTTCATGGAGATAATAGCCATCATCACCAGGAGGATGCTGAACAATTACAGTTCGATTCCCTTTTTTATATGCAGTTATTTCACCTTCAGATCTCTGTTTTTCCCATCCGTCTATCCAAATTGCGAAGTCAGGTAAAAATGCGGTGTACTTATGTTCTTTCGGATTATCCCCTTCCACATAGGAAGAAAAAATAGAAACCGGAAAACCTTTCACTTTTGATTCTTTTCCTACAATAAATGGTATGCACAATAAAAGGAGTATAACTACACCTATAACTTTCCCCTTTGTAATCCTCAACCGCATCCATCTCCTTGTCATATCACATACGTAGATTTTATCATAATTACAATCCATTCATGCTACATGACCACTGCATTTTGTAATAAAAAAGAGCTTATCTACGTCAGATAAGCTCTTTCCCTCTATACAAAGTACTTCTTTAAAAGTGGCGGCGTAATAATTGTCGTCAATATAACAACAATGACAATAGCTGTGAAATTTTCTTTCGCTAATAAATTCGCAGTTAATCCATTTGCTGCGATAATAAGCGCTACTTCTCCGCGCGACACCATCCCTGCACCAATACTAATAGAAGATTGTAAATTAAACCCTGTTAATCTTGCTCCTAAACCTGATCCAATTAACTTTGTGAATATTGCAATGAGCGTCATAATGATAATGAACCAAAGTTGACTTCCGATACCTTGAAATGTAATTTCCATTCCGATACTTACGAAGAACACTGGTACAAATATCGCATAAGCAATCGGTTCAATTTTATGTTCTACTTCATGCTTGTACTCTGTTTGCGAAATTGCAATTCCTGCTGCAAAAGCCCCAATAATACCTGCGATTCCCATCATTTCACTGTAATACGAAAAAGAGAAACAAATAATAAGAGCCGCACTAATTAACGCTTCCGACACGCGAAGCGGGACGAGCATTTTCATAATCCACGGAACAACTTTCCATGCGATAAAAACAATACTTACAAAGAAAATAAGTTTCTTTGCGATAACCAGTGTTATATTCACATCTTGCGTTCCTAAAAAGCTCATAACAAACGCTAATAAAATAACGACAATTACATCATCAAATACGGCAGCACCTAAAATCGTAGTACTTTCTCTCGTATTCATCTTCCCTAAATCACGTAACGTTTGCACTGTAATACTAACCGATGTTGCGCAAAGTAATAACCCTATAAAAATTGCATGAGATTGCATTAATCCAAACAACAACCCTGCCACATAACCACCGATGAAAGGAAAAATAATTCCACCAGCCGCTACTGCAAATGATGATTTTAAATTCCGATTTAACTCTTCTAAATCTGTTTCGAGTCCCGCCATAAACATAAGTAGCAAAACACCAATTTCACTAAGCTCATCAATAAGTTCTGAACTATTAATAATACCTAGCACCGCAGGACCGATAATAATACCAACAATTAATTTACCCAGTACAGAAGGCTGACCGAGTCTAACGCTAATATCACCAGCTAATTTCGTACAAAGTAAAATGACGACAAGTTCAAAATAAAATAACATAGCATCTTCTCCTACTATATAAAGTAAATCTTTTTGTTAACCTGCATCTATTTCTGCACATAGTTTCTCCTTACACCCGGCTTTTTATTTGTTAAAGTTTCATTTGACAAAATATTCTGAATTATAATAAGATTAACCCAGAAATTTCAAAAAACTACATACCATAACTGTACCTACATTCACTTACGTACTCTTTTCCAATGGCTTCACACTATTCGCAGTTATGGAAATGTAAAAACGGGGGGAGAGTCCAAAGTGAAGTCATTATTACGAAAAAAAGCGCTTAGTACTGAATCACCACGGCAGCTAGATAGAACATTAACGGCACTCGATTTAACGTTTTTAGGAATCGGCGCCGTAATTGGGACAGGGATTTTTGTATTAACAGGGATTGTAGCAGCGAAACATTCTGGTCCTGGTATTATGCTATCATTCCTTATTGCTGCATTTACTTGTGCTTGTGTAGCCTTTTGTTATGCCGAATTCGCTTCTTCTATACCAGTCTCAGGAAGTGTTTACACTTATGCATACATGACCGTTGGAGAAGTTGTCGCCTTCATCGTTGGTTGGTGTTTAATGCTCGAATATTTACTCGCAGTTGCAGCGGTAGCTGTTGGCTGGTCTGGATATTTACAATCATTGCTTCAAGGATTCAATATACACCTTCCCGCCATTATTTCCTCGGCCCCTGGAACAGGAAAAGGTGGTCTCATTGATTTACCGGCTGTTTGTATTTTACTTCTCATTACTGGGGTTTTAAGTTTTGGTATACGCGAAAGCGCACGCATTAATAATATTATGGTCCTTATCAAATTAGCAGTTATTATCGCCTTTATCGTAGCAGGCGCAAAATATGTAAAGCCTGAAAATTGGACACCGTTCATTCCATTCGGGTACGACGGTATTATTACGGGAGCTGCCACTGTCTTCTTCGCCTTTTTAGGTTTTGATGCAATCGCAACTGCGGCAGAAGAAACGAAAAAACCGCAGCGTGATTTACCAATTGGCATTATCGGTTCTCTTCTTATTTGTACAGTTTTATACATGATCGTATCTTTCGTTTTAACAGGTATGGTTCCTTATACGCAATTAGATGTTTCTGATCCAGTTGCATTTGCACTGCATTTCGTTGGTGAAGATACTATTGCGGGGCTACTTGCAGTTGGTGCGATGACAGGAATGACAACCGTTCTTTTGGTCGTTATGTATGGACAAGTTCGTGTTTCTTATGCAATGAGCCGAGACGGCTTACTCCCAAAAGCGTTATCACGCGTAAATAAAAAAGTAAAAATCCCTTTACTAAACACATGGATTACTGGCGTTGTTTCCGCTTTATTAGCAGGACTTTTAGACCTACATTTACTAGCAAATTTAGTAAACATCGGTACGTTAACAGCCTTCACATTCGTTTGCTTTGCTGTACTTATTTTACGGAAAACTCATCCTGATTTAAAACGAGGCTTTCGTACACCACTCGTACCTGCACTACCCGTTGTCGCTATTATTTGTTGTTTATATTTAATGCTTAATTTGTCTAAAACGACATGGATCAGCTTTGCAGTCTGGCTTATAGTCGGTTTATGCGTTTACTTCTTCTACTCTAGAAAACATAGTCATTTAGCTACTGAAAAAACAAATGATGAGAAAAAAGAAGCATAAAAAATAGCTCGCCTATAATAAAGGCGAGCTATTTTCACGTTCTATTATGTTTTTTCGTTAACGCTTGTAAAACGATAAAGTGAAACTTTAATCAGCGGGGGGTTTTGTCCATCCCCCACTAATTATTAGCCCTCACCAATCGGGCTCTTACGGGCAGTTGTCTCCCCACTGCCCTCCTCGTATTCACCAAATTTTGAGGTGGGAGTCTTACTGCCCGTTAATAGTGGGGAAAATATACCGATGCAAGTTCGTACATAACCTACAACTTTTTGTATACTTCTTCTCCCTTACTTCGCCTCTTTCTTTTTCTTTCTCCATGCATTCAAACTATCAAAGAAAAAGTTAATAAATAGCGTTCCTAATCCCGCTAATACAAATGTCATTAAAAATAGAACCCATATACTTTTATCTTTTAATAAATAATATCCTACAAGGAGCACAACGGCGATCCATACATATTCAAGAATTCTTTTTAGCTTTTTCTCTTCCAAATTATTCGCTCCCTTTTTCTATACTACTTTTAGTATAACAAAAAAGAAGCCTATCATGATAAGCTTCTTTTTCTTATACCTTACTTGTTGATGCTTTTTTCAACCAGTGAAATAGCGTGCTCTAACGTACGATTCATCGTTTCTACCTGTGCATCTTTTACTTTCACATCTTTTAATACAGCTTCTGCAACTGTAATTTTTTGGCTCAATGATCTCACTGAACCGTCCGTTACATTTGCAGCTTGTGCTTTTTTCACTACTGCTTTTGCAAATTCAACATTCACTTGTAATTTTTCTTTCGGTGTTTTTGGCTGTTCTTCTGCCACTTTTGATTGTACGAATGTTTGGTTTGCTGTTTTTAATTCATTATACATTTGAACAAATTGCTCACCTGTACTTGTCATATTCCCAAACACTTTCTTAGCATTGTCATAGTTTTTTTGTAATTCATTAAAAGCTTCTTGTGAATATTGACCTGGCTTTTCACCAAATTCATAAGTACCTGCCAATACTTCTTTCACTTTCGCAATCTCTTCATATAACGCATTTACTTGCTCTAATTTTGTACGATTAGAAAACTCGTTATATGCTGCTGCTACTTCTGAAGAACTTAATGCTTTACTATATAATTTTGCTAATGCAATTTGTCCATTTAACGGAATACCACCATTTCCGTTGCTGTCTGGATCTGCACCAAGTGCAAATGGAACGTTCGGATGATACACTTTTCCACTAGCTGGCTGACTATTTACTTTTTTACCATCTACATAAATGGCTACTTCACTTCCGTTATACGTTCCTGTTAAATGATACGTTTTGTTTGCTTCTAATTGAACGCCAACACGTTTATAGTTTCCGCCAATATGAGCCCATAATTCTACATAGCCACTTCTTGTAGACTCAAAACCAATTCCACCACTCTCTGTATTTTGCAAAATACCTTGTCCGCGAATTTCATTCATTGAAAATACAGTTTCTAACGTAAATGAATTTGCTACTTTTTCTTTTTGTGCTGCTGAAAATGGAAGATATCCAAATGTATTTGCTTGTCCATTTAATTTCATTACATTTGTTTTCAACGCTTTATCATATTCAATAGATACATTCCCTTTCACATCACCTTTTGTTCCAAACGGTGAGTTATCTTTAAATGTACCATCTAAGAAATTCACATCAAAAACGTCTGCCTTTGGCACTTTTACATTCGGATCAATATTATCTTTTTTCGTAGTAATTTCAGCCGTTAACGGCTGCGCGCTTTCATTGCCAAACGAATCAATCGCAACTACTTCAAGTGTATATGATTTCCCGCCATCTAATCCTGCAAGTGTAAATGTAAGTTCTTTTGGAACTGGATCACGATAAAACTCTGAGAATGCTAATAACTTATTTTTAATCTCACCTGTTTGTTTATCCTTCGCTTGTACACGATAAGAATGAACAAGAAGGTTGTCCACCGCTTGTGGGAATGTTACTGTTGCTGCGTTTTCCGTTACATTTGATACTGACAATTTCGCATCTTTTGCAAAAGATGGCTTTTCTTTATCACGATCTTCTACATGCGTAAATGTTTCTTTCTTTGATGGCAACTGAATTTTCCAAGGCTCACCTGTCCAAGAGTTTGTATGGAAATCACGGCGATTAATTGTTACCTCTTTGTCATCTACCTCTACTAATAAACCTTGGCTTAATGTACTAGCTCCTGGCGGGATATTCCCTTGTACTTTACCGCCTTCCACTTCCATATAGCTTACAGAAGATGTTCCAACAGACGTAAAGTCTTTTTGATGAATCGATCTTGGATCATCTAACGGATAATGTGAATGGCCTGAAAACGTAATTACTTGTGGGTATTCTTTTAACACCGCATTAATTTTTGCACTATCTTTCGTTCCCCATTCTTGGCTACCGTACACTGTATCTTTAATATGTTGATGTAAAAACACAAAAATTGGTTTTTCTGGATCATCTTTTTGTGCCTTTGCCATTTCTTCTTTTAACCAATTAATTTGCTTGTCCGAATAATAGCCATGTGTTGTCCCATCCTCTGGAGACATAACAAGGAAATGATACCCTTTTACCACTTTATGATAATAAATCGATTCCATTCCTGTCTTTTCTAAGAAACGCTTCTGTGCTCCCTCTACAGATAAGCCGTTCCAATAATCATGATTACCTAGAGAATTCATTCGTACTGCATCTTTATTTGCATTTTCGTTATACACTTGCATGAAACGATCATATTGCTTTACTGAACCCGAATCAGTAAAATCACCTACAATGACAAACGCATCTTGCTTTGGTGCAAGCGTATTAAATTGTTCAATCGCTCTTTTCCAGCGGAACGTATCATCTGTTCCACTATCTTTAATATGCACATCACTTACAACTGGAAAAACGATTTTCTTCTCACTTGGTGCCTTTTCTTGCTTTTTATCTTCCGCTTTAACCGACGCACTCCACGGAAATGACACGAATGCTAATACAAAAACCATTAATAATCCAATAAGTCCTTTTACTTTTCTTAAAGCAGTTCTTTCCACGTAAATCCTCCTCATAATAATTGATTAATTACAAGGGTTATTGTAACGAAAACATATTAACTCCGTTTGAATGACAAATTAATTTTATTAGACTTTTGTAAATATACAGTTAATTAATTATTAACTCCAACATTACTTGTATTATTGTAAACAACCACATTTTGTCTAAAAGAGTATAATCTTTCTTTTCTAATGTCCCTTTACATATAATCTTTTCTATATAATAAAAACTAATATAAGGTTTTAAGCTTATTAGACAATCATAATTTTTAATTTTTTCGGCCATTCTTAACACGTCGGCCATGCTTTTACATTTAATAATAGTAAAAGAAAAACTTGCAAAGGAGGGGTTCGTTTGAAAAACAAAAAAAATATCGGCTGTTTCGCTCCCTTATCTATCATTTGCCCAGACCCTTGTCCACCATCCCCTCCTCCGAATCCCCATTGTGAACTAGTAACAAATGAATTTGCTGGGAACTTCCTCATAACTAATGACACCATTCTCTCTACTAAAGATGCATCACAATCGATGATACTGTGGCAAAGTGATGGGATACTACTTATATCAGGTACTGTCTCGTTTTACAATAGTACTAGTAGCACCGAAGCAATTACAATTCAAATCGTCGGAGCAGTAACCAATATTTTCACTGTATTTCCTGGTAATACAATATCTTATATGGGTAAGGATTTACAATCCGTCAGTATTATTAATATACAAAGTAATCCTTCTCTATATTTAGAAGGCAAGTACTGTTGCCAATTTACATGTTGCTTATAAAATAAATATTTCATTACTCCCTCTATTCAAAAAAGCATACCATTTAAGGTATGCCTTGTTATGAAATTGAGTAACGTACTGTAATACAAAACTCTCCTTGATTAACAGTCGTTCCCGTCGTTGTAATTCGAACAGTAGTAAAGTGCCTCACTGTGAAAGTACCACTACTTTGCGGTTGTACAGTAATCGTATCGACTACTGTAGCACCTACTAAAAAATCCACTGTAATTGGATTCGCACCTGTATCATATTTTACATAACCTGAACCGTATATTTCTTGTGTAAGATTATTCGTATATACAATTTGAGTACCCGCACCTGTAATTGACCAGTCTGCACATACTTGATCTTGCACAAGTGTTTTATTAGAACAACAAGACAAACTGGAACTTCTCATTCCCATTTCAACCCTCTCCTATTCTTCTACGAAAGTGAATAGCGTGTCGTAATACAAAATTCTCCCTGATACGTTCCAGCAGGTGTTGCAGGTAACACAACTTGTATACTATCAAAGCGGCGATACGTAAACGCGATACTCGTTCCTGGGTTTAATGTTTGTGTATCAATTGTATTCCCAGCAGAATCAAGTGCTTCTACGGTAATCGCGCCTGGTCCAACATCATATTTAACAAAACCAGTACCAATTACGTTTTGGTTAATATTATTTGTATAGAGAACATTATCAATTGCTGTTGTAGCTACAGTAGCAGACCACGGACTACACACTTTATCTTGCACATAATTTTTATCTGGACAGCAAGTTAACGCTGATCCTGAGCATTCACAAGACATAGTTGTTTCCCCTCTCTCTTTTATATTCCCTATATGTGTATGTCCTTCAGAGTCTTTTGCCTGTACTATTCATCCATTTTCAAAAAATAATCACACCTTAGCGCTACTAACTAAATAGATTCAGTTTTGTTTCGTTTTTTCATAAATTTATAGATAAAGATACTACCTACAACAATAAGAACGACCACTAATATAGGTAACATATATTGTCCAACAACACCTGCTGCTTTTTCCCAATGCGGACCTAATTTCATTCCAAAATAAATATACAAAGTCGTTAACGGGAACATTGCTACAAATGTATATATGCTAAATTTCCATATGTTCATTTTCGCCATACCACATGGAATGGAAATAAGCGTTCGAACTCCCGGGACGAAGCGTCCAACAAATGCTACAACCGGTCCATATTTCTCAAAGAAATCATCTGCTTTTTGAATTTGTTCTTCTTTAATGAAGAAATATTTACCGTATTTCACCAATACAGGGCGCCCGCCGTAATAACCGAGCGCGTATAACGTTAATGGTCCTGTCGTTCCACCAAGTGTTCCGGCTAACACCGCAAGCCAAAAATTCATATCTCCCTCGTACACCCAATACCCAACAAGCGGCAAAACTACCTCTGCTGGAATAAACTCAAAAGTTAAAGCTAACACAACTCCAAAATAAGAAAACTGCTTTAAATACTCAATTATATCTAAAATAATTTGCTCCATACTTTTAACCCCTATCCTATATTCACATTATGCTTTTCTTGCAATTGAACTGGCGCCATCTTTACGATTCGATTCAAAATGAATAACACAATTCCAATATCATCTAAAATACCAATAAACGGCAAGAAGTCTGGAATGAAGTCGAGCGGCATCGCAACATACCCAACTAAAAAAGCAATAGATAAAATTTTCTTCTTTATGGAAACCTCTTTTGAAGTAAAAAAGTCAAATAGGAACGGAACAAAACGGCGGACATGAAATACAACTCTTAATCTACTAATAAGTTTTTTCATTTTCTATCTCCTCTCTTTGTATACAAAAAGGACCCTACCAAATATGGTAAGGGTCCTAAAAAGACAATAAGGGGCCTTTACCATTGCTGGTAAAGGTCTCACTAACAACGAATCGTTGCCAATAAAGCCGAGGGTTTCTCCCTGTAATGACGACTTTACTGTAATAAGTTACTCCCCTTTATATACACAATTTTATACAATCACATTAAGATATTTGGAGGGGCTTGTCAATATTTTTTTCATTTCCCATTCAGATTATTACATTATAAAAGACGCTATTCTGTATTCTCTGTTGAAACAATTTGGAGCTTAAAATGATCTGGGTCATAGAAATTTATTCTTATTTCTTCACCATGGCAATCTTCCACAAATGATATATGATAAAACTCTAACTTTTTCTTTATCCGCTCAATATCTGAGGTTCTTAAAAATATCTCCGTAGCTGATGATGTGACAGTCTCTCTATACTCTCCCAGTCCCCTGTTTACCACAAAACAAATTCTCGTCGAACCAATATCATACCAAACACCTGTTACATGTAATTGCGGCCTCTCCTCGCTCGGTTTAAAACCTAAAATTCCTTCATAAAAATATAATGTTTCCTTTAAGTTTTTAGATTCTAATACAATACATGTTGTAATACTTCCCATCCGCACTCCCCCTGTCTCTATTAGTTTTCTATATGAGTCATAATTTACAATTATGTACGAATACAATACGTAGTGATGAATATTTCATTTATAAAGGAGGAGTGTAACATGGATAAATTCATGAAATCTTACATACCTTACCACAGTCCCAAAGACCCTTGCCCTCCAATTGGAAAGAAATATTACTCAACTCCCCCGCACTTATATATGGGTTTTCAACCAACTAATTTACCCCAATTCACACCAAAAGAAGCTTTAAGAAAAGGGACTTTATGGCCTGCTTTTTATGATTATTATGAAAATCCTTACAAAAAAGGACGGTGAATAAAAACGTGACACAAACATTGCCTGATGAATATTACAAATGGATTGAAGAGCTGCAAGAATTAGACTTTGTATTAGTTGAACTTACTCTCTATTTAGATACGCATCCCGACGATACTGCAGCTATAAATCAATTCAACGATTTTTCTTATAAACGAAGAGTATTAAAACAAAAAATTGAAGAAAGATACGGACCACTTCAGCAGTTTGGAAACAGTTATTCTAACGCTCCATGGGAATGGAGCAAAGGCCCTTGGCCATGGCAAATATAAAGTGAAACTTTAATCAGTGGGGGTTTTGTTCATCCCCCACTGATTATTAGCCTTCACCAATCGAGCGTTTACGGGCAGCAGGGCTTCCACCCAACTTCTTTGCTCCAGCCGAATTTTGAGGTGGGAGTCTTACTGCCCGCAAATAGTGGGATAAAGGAGAGAAACTATGTGGATTTATGAAAAAAAATTACAATATCCTGTTAAAGTGAGTACTTGTAATCCAGCACTCGCAAGATTATTAGTTGAACAGTACGGTGGTGCGGACGGCGAACTAGCTGCTGCTCTTCGCTACTTAAATCAGCGTTATACTATTCCTGACAAAGTCGTTGGCTTACTAACTGATATTGGTACAGAAGAGTTCGCCCATTTAGAAATGATTGCTACAATGATTTATAAATTAACAAAAGATGCAACACCTGAACAAATGAAAGCTGCCGGATTAGACGCGCATTATGCGAATCATGATAGCGCCTTGTTTTACCATAATGCAGGTGGTGTTCCTTTTACTGCCACTTACATTCAAGCGAAAGGAGATCCTATCGCAGATTTATACGAGGATATTGCAGCTGAAGAAAAAGCACGAGCGACTTATCAATGGCTAATTGATTTATCAGACGATCCCGATATAAATGATAGCTTACGCTTTTTACGCGAACGAGAAATTGTCCATTCTCAACGTTTCCGAGAGGCTGTAGAAATTTTAAAAGAAGAACGTGATAGGCAAATTTATTTTTAATACACATATCCTAGCGATATGTGTTTTTTTACGTTATAAGTGAAATTCTTCCTGCATTAACATATAAATAGTATATTTATTCAATTTTACGCATTATTTTAAAATATTTTTAAAATTCCCTCTTGCTTTCTAGTCATCAGACCTTTAAAATAATAACAGTTACTCGACAAATTATTTGAATTTTCGACAAAAACACTCATTAGGAGGATTTTCTTTATATGCGTACAACTTTAAAACCAGCGCAAATACTTTCGATTAGTTTACTACTATTCGCAGTTTTCTTCGGTGCTGGTAATATGATTTTCCCGCCCCTTCTTGGTCTTTCTTCCGGAGAAAATATGTGGGTTTCCATTACAGGATTTATTATTACGGACGTCGGTTTATCTTTACTAGCTATCGTGGCTGTTGCCCTTGCTGGTGGTAGTTTTAATACTTTAGCAAGCCGTGTTCATCCAAAATTCGCAGCAGTATTCGCTATCATTATTTATCTTTCAATCGGCCCACTATTTGTTATTCCACGAACTGGAACTGTATCTTACGAAATTGGAATCGCACCACTCTTCCCGGATCAATGGTACTCTATGTTAGTCTTTAGTGCGATTTTCTTTACAGTCGTCTACTTCTTATCATTAAATCCATCCAAACTAGTAGATCATATCGGAAAAATATTAACGCCAATTTTACTTGGAATTATTGCAATTATGGCAACAAAGGCGATTCTTTCACCAGGATCGTTCGCAGAACCTGTTGGTGACTATAAAGAAATCCCATTTTTCAAAGGATTTCTCGAAGGCTTTTTAACATTAGATGCAATCGGAGCTCTCGTATTATCAACAATTGTTGTAAATGCAATTCGCCAAAACGGTATACAAGATAAGAAATCGATTGCGAAATATACAATTATTTGCGGAAGCATTGCTGCCCTTTTCTTAACAATTGTTTATTTCTTACTCGGTTATATTGGCGCTTCAAACGGAAACTTAGGACAATTTGAAAACGGCGGTCAGCTATTAGCTACTGTTATGTATCAATTCTTTGGGACAAGCGGGAATGTTTTATTAAGTATCGCAATTATCTTTGCTTGTTTAACGACTGCAATCGGTGTTGTAAGTGCATTCGCAAACTATTTCGCAACAGTGTTAACGAATGTTTCATACAAGAAACTGGTACTATACGTTTGTATCTTTAGCTTCATCATTTCAAACTTAGGCTTAAGCTTATTAATTAAAATTACATTACCTGTATTAATTATTTTATATCCAATTACCATCATTTTAATTTTCGTATCATTTATTGATAAATATACGAAACGTAAACCTTCTGTCTATATCGGAGCGATGATCGCGGCATTCATTATTAGCTGTATTCATGCACTTGATAATGTGGGAATGATTCCAAACTTTATCGCTAATATCGTACACACTATTCCTTTTTATAACTTAGGAATCGGCTGGATCGTTCCGGCAATAATCGGTGGTATAATCGGATACTTTATTCCGCAAACAGAAGCTGAAGGTGAAGTTTCTGCAAAATAGAAAGAAGCAAGCATTGATTATGCTTGCTTCTTTTTTATTTTCACATCGTATGTTTAAACGTAAATAGCTCTTCTTTTGACTGCACAGCAGGTTGTTCCTTTTCTACATCTGTCTTCTTTATCTCACCGCCTAACCTTACTTTCATCATCGCTTCTTCTATGCTTTTCACAATCATATTTCCTGAAAAGATAGTAAGTCCAAAAAATGTAATTGGAACGAGAGGAATCCACGGATGCACTGTTAATGATCTAAAATAAACTCCAATTAAACCTGACCATTCATGTGTGTAAGAGTCTATTTCTTCTACCGGTCCTAAAAACTTAACAGTTCCGCCAAAGAATACTTCCAGTAACCCTAAGTGCAGTAAAATAGTAAGAGTCTGCGTAAACTGCTGAAGAAATACAAGTATAAACGTCATATATAGGTGCGGAAAAAGATGCTTTATAACAATATGTCTTCTTGATCCACCTAATATGCGCGCGGCATCAATAAATTCTTCCGTTTGTAATTTACGAACTTCCTTCGCAACATACAGTGCAATAACTGGCATCACAAGCATTACAAGTAATACAACTTGAAACGAAGCCCTTTCAAAAAAAGTTGTTGTTTCCTCTCCACTTCCAAATCTATTCACAGATTGAAGAAAGAAATACGCAATCATAACCGTCGGAATAACTGTGAAACTATCAAAAAAAGCCTCAATCTTTGAAAAGCCTCTTTTTATATATGTTCCGAGTACAACACCGAAAAACACACCTATTACCATTCTAAGTGCCGCAATTAAAATAGATATACCAATCGTCCACTTCGCGCCTTCAATGACTAAATGTAAAAGGTCATATCCTTTCCGGTCTGTCCCGAGTAAAAATTGTAATGAAGGTGAAAATGGTGGCACTTCTGGGTTTCCTGACGCATCATATTGCAGTGTAACTTTTTTAATCTGTCCATCATTCCATATCATATTTCCGATGCTCAAAAGAACTAATATGAGAAGAAACCCAATGCTTATCCAAAACCTTTTATCGCGTTTTATATACGTCCACATATTATAATCTCTCCTTCATCGCAGCTGGAATGAGATAATGAAACAATTTGAATAAAATAAAAATCGGAATATAAATAAGCAGCACACTAACGATGAAAACCTCAACCCTAATACCCTCATACGATTTCAAAAACATAAAAATACCACCCGTATTAAAAATCCATTCTATAATATATAAATTAGATAACATAAAAAAAACATTCGTTTTCGCAAAGAAAAGTGTACTAAGCAACACATTTCGTAAAATATGACGATTTAAAATATGAAAACGATCCAGCCCTTTCGCCTTAGCAAATAGTACATAATCTTTTTCCAGCTCATTTTCAAAACGAAGCACTAACATTTTTACAAACATAATCGTAGTCGGTATACTCAAACAAAATATTGGCAATCCTCTAATCGACTCGCCTCCGATTGACGCAATTTGAAAAGGTAAAAAACCTGTTTGTTTAAAAAACCATATAACTAAAATTTGTGATCCTAAAATAAGAAGAATGTCTGGAATGGATTCTAGGAAGATGAGAAATGATTTAATTCGGTGTTGTATACGCGGTGAACTACTCATAATCATATAAACGATACAAAATGCTACAAATAACGAAATGCAAAATGCAGCTAAAAAAATAACAATCGTTTCTTTATAATGGACAAACAACTGTGGAAATAAAAATTTATCTCTCACATATTGCAAATTGGAGATATCCATTAAGTTCGCAAATACTTCTTTTAAACTCTTTATGTACTTTGATACATGCAGCTCAAATCCATAAAATAATTTCGGCAGTGCCCCTAAACAAATAATACCCAAAATCGAAATAATAAATTGAATCGTCACTTCCATCCCATTCAGAAAAACTTTTTTGACCACATTTTCCCTTCTCTCTATATATAATTTACCCTCTAATTTTATTCTTAATTTTCTGAATTGTAAATATTTTAAACGTAAAAAAATCGCTAGGTTATGATCCTAGCGATTCTTTATGCACATGCTCTTCTCTTTTCGCAAACGGCATATACAAAATGAAACATCCAATAAGCGCTGCAATTTCTAATGAAATAATATAATAAGGATACGGCCCTAGCATATCGAGTAATGAAGCAGTTTCTGGCTTATGAGCTAAAAACATATAATTACCGCCCGTTTTATAATTCACGAATGAAACGATTGGAATTACTATGTTTAAAAATATCATCGTACGCTTAATCGATTGCAAGGTCGGTCTATATCCTTCTACCCACGTCATAAAGAGCGGTGCCCAAATGAGTAATACATGTGCAATGAAGAATTCTATAAAGCGAAAATGTGGAAAAGCGTATTGCAAGTTTGGCGTTAAAATAGCTTGTGATGCACCGATAATTCCTGTAAAAAACACAATCTCATATATTCTATAACTTTTCGTTACAATCATAATCGATGCTAACAATAAACTTATCGTACATAACTCAAATGGTAATGAAGTGCCTAGCTCAAAAATACCCGCTTTCCATTCCCACATATGAAGTCCAATCTCACTTCCTACAAATAGAAATGCAATCGCATATCGAACCGTTATATTCCACTCACTTTGACGTAATACATCTTGGTATTGATACAGAAAAATTATCCCCACCAACACAATAAATAATATAATGGCATGTTGTCTTGAGTATGGAATAAATGGTTTTAATGGATACGCACTAAAATAAGCTTCCATCTTCCTTCCTCCTCTCCTTCATACAATATTATTGTAAGAAAGAAACAACGAGTCAATTCATCTGCTTAAAGCATAAGTTTCACTAGGACAACCTCTACCTTACATTTGCATATCCATACCTTACAAAACTGTAAGGTTATTGTAAGCTAAAACGATTTGTCAGATTCTTCACCTCTTCTATACTTAATGTAGATACTAAAACGAACGAAAAGGTGATAAATAGATGAAGAAGAAAAATAAAGTGTTAATTACTAGTGTAGTAGCAATCGGAATTGCAGCTGGATCATATTTTGCTTTAGCTGGCGGTAGTTCAGAAGTAGCAATGGCATATGGCGGTTATAAAGTTACGGAAAAACAAATTGAAAATGCACAAAAATTTGGCGGCGAAGTTATTCCAAATGGAATTGAAACAATTTCATTCGATCCAACAAAAGGTACGTATGAATTAGCTGTTAAAAAAGGTGATGAAGTAAAAAAAGGTCAGCTTCTGTTTAAATATAATGACCCTACCGCTAAACAAGGTGTAACGGAAGCAGAAATGCAAAAGAAACTTGCTAACAAAGAAGTTGACTTACTAAACAAACAACTAAATGCAGCAAAACAAAAATTACAAAAAGATAAAAATGCAGGCCTTCCTCAGGAAGCATTAAAAGCATCGGAAATCGAAGTGCAACAATTAGAATCACAACTTGAAATGAAGAAGTTTGAAGTAGAAAAAGCTGATGAAATGATTAAAGTAGCAAAAGAGAAAGTAAACACACTTTCTGTAACGAGCCCTGTTGATGGCGTAATTGATGATATCGTGAAAACTGCTGATGAAAAAACAGGTATGAGTGGCATTACTCTTCGTCACGCTGGTCCATTTAAAGTAAAAGGTCAACTTTCTGAATACGAGCTTGCTAGTATGAAAGTTGGGCAAGAAGTAACTGTTTCATCAAAAACGGTCGCTGGTAAGACTTGGACAGGAAAAGTAACGGAAATCGGTTCTACACCATTAAAGAGCATGGACGAAAATAAAACTGTTTCTAACTATCAATTCACTGTCACATTAGATAATAGTGAAGAATTACAAAACGGCTTCCACGTTTACGTAACAAGTAAATCTGGCGAAGCAACTGGTACGATTGTTCCGAAAAGCAGTATTGTGAAAAAAGGTGACAAAAATGTTGTCTTCGTTGTAAAAGATGGTAAAGCGAAAGAACAAGCGGTTACTGTTGAATTCGAGACAGATAGCGAAGCAAAAGTTTCTGGAGTGAAAAAAGGAGAGCAAATTATCTCTAAACCTGAAAAAGACTTAAAAGATGGTATGGAGGTTGTCGTTGAATGATTAACTTAAAAAGCATCACGAAATCCTTCCAAAACGGTGCAGAATCAGTTCAAATATTACATGGAATTGATGTAACACTGAACCAAGGAGAATTCACTTCTATTATGGGACCATCTGGTTCTGGTAAATCAACATTAATGAACATTATCGGTTGCTTAGATAAACCAACGACAGGTACGTACGAACTAGCTGGTCAAAACATTTCAAACATGTCTGAGACAGAACTTGCACACGTTCGTAATAAAGAGATCGGATTCATATTCCAAAACTTTATGTTACTACCAAGACTTACAGCACTACAAAATGTTGAATTACCTCTTATTTATGCAGGTGTTGATAAAAAAGAGCGACGTGAACGTTCACTAGCAGCTTTAACAAAAGTAGGTTTAGCTGATCGTGCTACTCACTTACCAAATGAATTGTCAGGTGGACAAAAGCAGCGTGTCGCAGTCGCACGTGCAATCGTAAATAACCCGAAATTTCTCTTAGCAGATGAACCGACGGGTGCACTTGATACGAAAACAAGCACACAAATTATGGACCTCTTTTACGAACTAAACGAACAAGGCTCAACAATCATTATGATTACCCATGACCGTGAAATCGGGGAAGCAGCAGCGCGCCAAATTGTAATTCGTGACGGAAATATCGTCCAAGATTGGAGAGGTTAATTTTGAACACGAGTGAAAATATACGCATGGCCCTTTCCTCTATCTTTGCTCATAAAATGCGTTCTATCTTAACGATGTTAGGTATTATTATTGGTATTAGTGCCATTATTACTATCATTTCAATGGGTGATGGTACAAACGCAAAGTTTAAAAAAGAGTTAGGCCAAGGAAAAGATACTGAAGTAACGATTTACTACAACAACCCTGATTATGGAACTGATAGTGCCAAAATCACACCTGATATGCTAAAACGTCTTCAAACTGTACCAGGCGTTAAAGATGTTTATCCAGATGTAAGTATGAAAGTAAAAGCATCTTCTGGTTCAAAGGATGTCTCTCTTGATTTAAAAGGTGGAACAGGCGCCTTCATGACAGATGCGAAAATAAAATTAGTTCACGGTCGTGAATTAAATGATAGTGAATTAAAGCAAGCAATCCCTGCTGTTATTTTAAATGAAGAAGCTTTCAATAAATTATTTAACGGCTGGGAATCAAATTTATACACTGACATAAAAGGAAAGCCATATAAAGTAGTCGGTGTGTATGAAACGAAAAATGATTTCGGAATGGCGATGTCAGAAGGCTATACATCACTTGAAAACGCTCCTGTAATCTCAGGAGTAACTGAGTATGACTCTGTAAGATTAATATTAACTTCGCCAGCAGAACGTAAAAGTGTAGAAAAACAAGCCGCTTCTGTTCTAAACGAAATGAAAGCTCCTAAATTTGAGCATAAATTCGAAGCTCAAGATATGGGTGAATTTACGAAGCAACTAGATGAATCAATCGGTATGATGAAAATGGTATTCGGTGGTATCGCTGCTATCTCCTTACTTGTTGGTGGTATCGGTGTAATGAATATCATGCTTGTATCTGTAACAGAACGTACACGTGAGATTGGTATTCGTAAAGCACTTGGTGCAACGCGCGGTAAAGTATTAACGCAATTCTTAATTGAATCTTGTATTTTAACAGGACTCGGTGGTTTCATCGGATTCATGCTTGGTATTTTCTTCGCTTGGATCGTCTCAATCTTTGCCGGATGGCCACTCGTTATCTCAAAAGAACTTGGACTTCTTTCAGTAGGTATCTCAATGCTAATCGGTATTGCATTCGGTTTACTACCAGCAAACAAAGCTGCTAAACTTGATCCAATTGAATGTTTACGATATGAGTAAATAAAAACGTAGGAGTTTACACTCCTACGTTTTTTATTTGATTGAAGGCAAATGTAATTTTATCGACGTTTTGACACAAATAAGAACCTCTAGCTTCTATTATATAATTCTACTGCAATTCGTGAACCAATTCATAACGATATCGTCCCTTTAAATCATGTTTCTTCTATTATATATGTTTCATGTTACGAATATCTTTTTATCATTTAAACTTTCATTTCTTGCGAAAGCCATCAAGCAATCCTATTATTGCAAAAATAATATGTAAAAGAACAAATTCAAGGCGTAATTTTTTCCATACTACAACTTATTTTGTAACAATTATATCTCTATTTCATTAAAATTAACCCTATATATATGACTTCACACACAAAAAAATTATATTTTTATAACTAAATTGCAATTTAAACAGTTAAATACCCCTATTTCGTAACGTTACAGAAATACCAGCGTAATTCTACTGAAACATTATTAATCTATTAGTAATTAAAATAGTATTGATTTTATGAATACTATGTTCTAATCCCCTAAAAAACGAGAAGAAAACGCTATCAGGATATTAATGGAATTATTACAGAATATTAATGCCTCGTTACGAATGCTTTGTAGTTTTGTGTTTTCCGCAAATAAGAAAATAATGGTTGCTATAATGAGGTCAACGAAAACAAATGCAATGGAGGCTATTATGAAAAAATTTATGGGTATAGCAACAGCAGCGGTTTTTGGTCTTGGGATTTTCACAACATCTGCTAAAGCAGAAACAATCGTAACGACTGATGTACTAAATGTACGAGAAAACCCAACTACTGAATCACAAGTTGTCGGAAAGTTATTAGATGGATATAAAGTTAACGTTTTACATACAGAAAACGGATGGTCAAAAGTTAAATTAAATAGTGGTAAAGAGGCTTTCATAAGCGCTGACTACACAAAAGATACTTACTACGTAACAGCAAACGTATTAAACGTACGTGCTGGTGCAAACACAGACTCAGAAATTCTTGGTAAGTTGAAACAAGATGATGTAATCGAAACAACACACGAAGTGCAAAATGACTGGATTCAATTTGAATATAACGGAAAAACAGCTTATGTTCATGTTCCTTACTTAACAGGTAAAGCACCAGTTAAAGTTCAACCAGCAGTTAAAGTTGAAAAAGCAATTAAAGTTCAAGACACAGCTAAAGTTCGTGAAGCAGTTAAAGCTGGAGAAGTAGCTGAAACTCAAGCAAAAGCTAAAGCTCAAGAAGCAACTAAAGCTCGTGAAGCAGCTGAAGCTCAAGCAGAAGTTAAAGCTCAGGAAGCAGCTAAAGCTCGTGAAGCAGCTAAGGCTCAAGCAGAAACTAAAGCTCAGGCAGATGCTGAAGCTCAGGCAGAAGCTAAAGCTCAAGAAGCAGCTAAAGCTCGTGAAGCAGCTAAAGCTCAGGAAGCAGCTGAAGCTCAAGCAGCGGCTAAAGCTCAAGAAGCAGCTAAAGCTCGTGAAGCGGCTAAAGCTCAGGCAGATGCTGAAGCTCGTGAAGCAGCTAAGGCTCAAGAGGCAGCAGCTGAAGCTCGTAAAGAAGCTAAAGCTCAAGAGGCAGCTAAAGCTCGTGAAGCGGCTAAAGCTCAAAAACCAGCTACACAACAACCTGTTGCGAAAGAAACTGAAACAAGTGCACCATCTTCTTCTCGTGAATTAAGAGTTGAAGCAACAGCTTACACAGCAGATCCACTTGAAAATGGTTATAAAGCAGGCGACCAAGTAAAATCAGCTTTAGGCCATAACTTAACAGCTAATCCAAACATGAAACTTATTGCAGTTGATCCAAGTGTCATTCCATTAGGTTCAAAAGTATGGGTTGAAGGTTACGGAGTAGCAATCGCTGGTGATACTGGTGGAGCTATTAAAGGAAATAAAATTGACGTTTTAATGCCAGATAAAGGTACATCAAGTAACTGGGGACGTAAAACAGTTACAGTAAAAGTTTTAAACTAATTACTATATAAAAAAGAGTCAGTCTCAACGTTGAGGCTGACTCTTTTTTATGACTCTTACATTCTTTCTCCTTCTCTCCCGTCCAAGTTAAATCTATCCCTTTGAATTCTATATACGATAGACTACTATTTCAACAGAAAAAAGAGGATGCCATAGCATCCCCCTCCTTGTCTTCCCTATTCCACACAAGTAAACTGCGTCCAAGCCCCTACATAATCTAGTAAAAACAGTTCTTCTTCAGCAATTGTACCGACAATATTTTTCCGTTCATCTATCGGCATTTCTTTTAGAATGATTTGCAGTTCACCTTTATACTTTCCGAATGAGTTATTACCAATTACAACTTGGCCTCTTTCCTGCGGTACACTTTCTCGCATTGGGAAATCATCGTCTTTATACTTTTTACGTACTTCTGTAGAACGTACCATATATTCTGTTATGTCGCCGCGTCTTACGTGTAATTCTTGCAGTGTCGCTCTCTTCTCTACTTCAGTCGATTCGTCTACAAATTGTACTTTCAGCTGTAACATGTAACGATTTAAGTTTCCTAGTTTCTCTAATTCTTCTTCGCTCGCATAAGCATTTCCGATAATAACATCATCAATAAGCCCTGTTGCCCATAAATGTTTCGCTTGTACTTCAATTGGTAAATTACGATGTTGTTCTAATGTACATAATCCATCATTAATATCCCATGGACCGATGTCAGCTGCATGCGATGTAATAAAGGCTGCACTGCGAATACCATGCTTTTTGAAGCGTTCACTACAGCGAATGAAATAATCATACGGAAGACCAGTGAATTTTTGCGGATAAAAATTGTGACAACCAATTAAAGCTGATTTATTCGCTTGATGCGAAAGGATATTTTCTAAATAGGCAATATCATTACTTACATTCAGCTCAATTTTTAAGCCATATGGATTATTCGTCATTTTCGCTTCTGTTAACCCGTCAAACCCTACATCTAAACGAATTCCATCTGCACCTAACTCTGCAAAGAATGATAGATCACTATAACTAATACTAAGTTGATCGAATACAGCCGGAGCTACATCTAAAATAACTTCCATATTGTACTCTTTTGCATGCGCAATAATTTCTTTAAATTCAGCTACAATTTCCTCTTTCGGACGATTAACAGATAGTAAACAAGTGAATATTCTTGAAAAACCGTGACGTGCCGCTGCTGAAATGTATGCCATATCTTTTTCTTTCGTTGAATGCTCTGGATAAAGTGAAATTCCTAATTTACGCTCCATGCTTTTGCATCTCCTTCACACGTTGTATTAATGCCATACTCGTAAATCTATATTTTGCAGATAAACATGTTGCACATAAAATCGTTGGTACGATGATAAAGAATGGTGATTGTAAGCTAAATGCTACATAAGCTCCCATTGAACATCCGATAAACAATATCGACACAAGTAGTAAAACTAATAACGATTTACTTTGTACCCACTTTGAATAATGCGCAATGCACTGCCCCGCTACGAATGTAATTAAGATGATAATTGCTCCGAGCATTCTGATTTCTCCTCTCCTGCTAATTGTTGTTTCTCATACATTTTGAAGAATGGGTAGTAAATAACGAATGAGATAACAAAGTTAACAAGTACAAGTACACCAGCCATAATTGTCCAGTCCGTACTAATAATAGCTGCAATTGGCGCTAACATCGTAAATGGCAGCTTCGCCATCATGAGCGGAATCATACCTGAAACAACTGCGAAATATGATACTGTCGTTGTAACTAACGGTGTAATAACGAATGGAATAATTAAGATCGGGTTCATTACAATTGGTGCCCCGAAAATAATTGGTTCGTTAATATTGAATAAACCTGGTACAAATGATAATCTACCTAACTCTTTTAGGAACTTAGATTTAGAGAACATAAACATAATTACTAAAGCTAAAGTTGAGCCTGATCCACCAATCCATACGAACCATTGAATAAATTGCTCTGTAAATAAGTTTGGTAATTGATGTGCATTTCCTGTAGCCGTGAAAACTTCCATATTTTCAAGAATTGCTGAATCCCACATCGGACGAATGATTGGTCCTAAAATCGCTGGGCCATGTATACCGAATGACCAGAAGAACACGATTAAGAATACTGTTAATAAACCGCCGAATAAATTATTTCCTACTAATACTGATTTTAGTGGTGCGATTAAATATGTAATTGTTGTATTCACATCAAATTTCAAACCGTAACGAATGCCCCAGAATAAAAGAATAACTACTAAAGTTGGAATTAATGCTGCAAATGAATTTGCAACTGCTGGTGGTACACTATCTGGTAATTTAATCGAGATATTATGCTTAATCATGAAATGATAAATTTCAACTGCAATTAATGCTGTCACAATAGCTCCAAATAAAGACGTAGCACTTAATGTCCCTACTGAAATATATCTTCCTGCATCAATAACACCTGGTACAGCTTTTGTTATTTGAATTGGTTCAACTGATGCTAGTAAAAAGGCGAGTACAGATAATAATCCTGCACTTAACTGATTGAGCTGATAAAAGTTCGCGAGTGAGGCCCCTACCCCAAATGCTGCGTATAAAGCCATTAAACCTACTGTAAATCGGAATGGAATATCTAAAATATGGCGAAACGGTGCAATCCACTCCATATATGCATCAATTGGTAAATTTAAAAAGATAACGAAAAATGACCCGACAATCGTTAACGGTAATGTAGAAATAACTCCATTCCGAATTGCTAATAAATGTCGTTGCCCCGCAATCTTTTGCGTTGTCGGCATAATCTTCTGTTCCATAAAACTCATAAAACCATTCATCGATAACCCTCCCTATGTTCAATCTGTCGAAAACAAAAGTTATAACATTATAATGTTTATATTTAAAAAAATATAATTACGCTAAAACTAACTGTTCAGCTTGCTTAAGTACTTTCAAACCATCACACATGCCATAATCTCGTTGTTCTATAATTGCAACTGGTATATCATATGACTTCGCAAGAAACTCTACCGCTGGAAACAAATACTTCACCTGTGGTCCAATTAAAACAACATCAGCATTTTTTATTTCCAGTTTCACAAGTTCCGAATCGACTGCTTTAATTTTATAATCCTTCCCTTGTTTCTTTGCCTCTTCTTGCATTTTTCTTACAACCATACTCGTTGACATGCCTGCTGCACAACATAATAAAATGTACATATTATACTGTCACTTTCTCTTCCACTCGTTTATGAAGAGTAATAAATTCCTCAGCAAGTTCTTTCACTGTAATGGCATTCATTAAATGATCTTGTGCATGCACTAATAATAAACTTATTTCTGCATGGTTTCCTCTTGCTTCCTCTTGAATTAAATCCGTTTGAATACGATGAGCGGATGATATTTCCTCACTAGCAAGTTCCATCTTTTCACTCGCATTCTCAAAATCTCCTTGTCTTGCAAAAGCGATCGCTTCAAGTGCCGCGCTTCTAGCGTTGCCACCATGTAAAATTAATGCAAATGGAGTTTGCATATCAGTCATTTAAAATTCCTCCAAGCTATGTTTTTTCTATATTCTTATCTTATTATGAAAACGCATACAATTAAACATAAAAAACTTCCGTTATGTAACGGAAGTTTTTATATACTTTTCTTATAAAGATAATAATATCTCTTGGAAATCTTCAATTACTTCAGCCTGAGTTAATTTCTCTATCGTATTCTGGCTAGACATAATATCATATAAAAAATCATAAAGCTTTTGTAAATCTTCATTATTATTGCGCTTCACACTAAATAAAATAATGACTTGTACTTTCTTATCTCCCCAGTCAACAGCCTTTTCAAGTGTACAAAACATCAAAAATGTTTGCTCACTTAATAACTGCATCGGGTGTGGAATCGCAACTAAATTCCCAACCGCTGTAGGAGATGTGTTCTCTCTCTCCATAACAGAAGCATAAAAGTTTGCGGGTACATAATTTTTCGCAGCAGCTTTCTCACATAAAAACTGGATAACCTCTTCTTTCGTAGAAGCACTACGATTTAAGAAGATCAAATCTTCCTTAATATATTGCTTCACACTATTATCCACATGCGTAAATAACTGCTGACCAATCGATTTAATCTCTTTATCATCAAATATTGAGTTCACTTTTATAACTGGCACAGGCAAACCACTCGGTATATGAATCGTACTAATAATACAATCTATTTTATCTTTATAAAGGTCTTCTACCTTCAATTGATAATAGCCTGTAATACCTACAATCTCTAATTTATCTCGGAACTGTGATAGAATTTTATATTTCAGTAGCTGTGCACTCCCTTGGCCAGTCGCACAAACTAATAAACATCTTTTCTTTTGATTATTTTCTTGTAAACGGCTCATCGCCCCTCCAAAGTGAATGGCAATATAACCAATTTCACTCTCTGGAATGGATTCACCCGTATATTCACCAATTATATCTCCAACGAGAACTGCAATTTCAAAAGCATATGGATAATTTTTTTTCACTTCTGCCAAAAGAGGATTTCTCGTATTTAATTTATATTTCAAACGATTTAATAACGTTTTTAAATGAACACCAAACCCAAATAATAATTCTTCATCATAATAAAAAGTAAGATTCCGTTCTTCCGCCACTTTGAAAAGAATATGCTGCATGAATGCATATACGTCTTTCCCTAATAGCTCTTCCACATTTTCATAGCGATCTCTTGCTGTAACAGCAGTACTTAATAAATGCATCGTCACATATAAAATTTCTTCTTCTGGAAATTGAAGTTTTAGCTCTTCCCCTAAATTCCCTAAAATCTGTTTCGCAATTTTATATTCTTTCTTTATTATAAGTTCAGATTCCTCTACATGCAGTACTTGAATGTAATGATCATCCCTGCATCTCTTTAAAGCAATCGCAATATGAATTGATAAATTATCAATTTCTATATCTGATAAATATATCGTTCCTCCCTCGATATACTTTAGTATAACTGAGCGGATGAGAGAAATATGGGGTAACGATAAATACGTGTCCGTCTGCTCATAGTTCTCATGAAACGGAGTATGGTCATACCGCGGTAAACCATATTGTGATAAACAAGAACGAATATTAAATTCTTCTCCCACAATACGTATACCATAATATGGTCTTTTTTCAATTTGTAACTCATAGCGACTACAAATATCCGTAACATCTTTCATAATTAAGTTTACAGTAGATTTGCTCACATAAATCTCTTCCGCTAGCTGTGAAAGCTTCATATACCCATCTGTCGTTAAAATACGTTGTAAAATATAAGCTACTCTTTCTTCATAAGAAGTTGGAATCTTTTCCGTCTGTTTTTGAAATACATTTAAGCAAAAATCTTCAAACTTCTTAGTTTGTATAATTTCTAGTTCGTACCCATTTCCCCTTTGTGATTCAATTTTCGCTCCGTGTTCTTCCAATATATCATTTAATAATTTTATATCCTTTTGAATCGTCTTCGTTGATACATGTAAACGGCTCGCTAAAAAAGCTCGATTTAACATCGATTTCTCTTCTAAAAACTCCTCTAAAATGGAAATTAATCGCTGATGCACTTTTGTCATAGCTCTTCCTCTCGCTCTATATATAAAAAGGAAAAAGCTGCTGAAGTCAGTAGTTTTTTCCTTTTTCATTTTCTCTATTTCTTTAATGTAAATCCAAACTTATCCCAAGCTTGTAAATAATCTAATAAGAAGGTTTCTTCCTCTACCACTCGGCCAACTACATTTGTTTTTCCTGTATTCACCATATCTTTTAAAGCAATTTGCAATTCACCTTTATATTGACCATACTGTTCATTATCAATTAAAAGATCCCCGCGCTTAATTTCGCGCGTATTATGCGGTTTGAACTCTTCTTTTTTATATTTCACACGACTCTGTGTAGAACGAATCATATATTCAGATACATCTCCGCGATAAAAATGCGGTTCGTCTAACACAATAATTCTCTCTAATTCTGTTGTTGTATCATATAGTCCTATATCAAATGTTTGTTTCTCTTTATTTAATGCACCTAGTGCTTGTAATTCTTCTTCTGAAGCATAAGCGTTCGCAATAATAACATCATCAATTAATTCTGTCGCAAATAAATGCTTCGCCTGTGTTGTCATCGGTAATTCACGATGCTGCTCTAACGTACATAAGCCTTCCGTTACTGGCCAAGGCCCATATGTTGCATCGAATGATGAAATAAAAGCAGCGGTTCTCATACCGTAATCTTTAAATTGTTTCGAGCATTTAATGAAATGATCGTATGATAATCCTGAATAACGATGTGGATAGAAATTATGACAGCCAATTAAATTTTCACGATTTGGTCTATGGCTCATAATGTTATCTACATACTTCGTACCGTTACTCATATTAATTTCAATTTTTAAGCCGTATGGATTGTACGTCATAATTGATTCTTCTAAACCTGAGAAACCGACATCTAAACGAATACCATAAGCACCTAGTTCATGGAAGAACGATAAATCATTATACGAAATACCTAGTTGTTCAAAAACAGATGGACTAATATCAACTAATACTTGAAACCCTAACGCATTCGCATGAGAGATCGTTTCCTTAAACTCTTCTATAATCGTCTCTTTTTCGCCATCTACAGATAATAAACATGTGAATACACGTGTAAATCCGTATTTACTTGCTAATGTTACATACTCTTTATCTTCCTCTACTGTCGAATGTTCTGGATAAATAGAAATACCTAATCGTCTCATATGTACACGCCTCTTTCTTCATCATATTGTAAACCTTTTCAAATATATGTAGTGAAAAAGTATGTATCCCCTTCTCATCCACTACCATTTGAATCCGCTTTCTTTAAAGAAAAAACAATTTCTATCATTCATAACAACTACTAGTCTATACATCTATACTTTACATCTTTTTTTCAAAATTGTGTAGTCTTTCCACAAATTTGTCAGTTTTTTCGCCTTGAAAATTGTTATACGTTTTCAAGGCACCTTCCTTGACTGTTACGTTGACCACTACATATACTCGAAAGAACAGAGATAAAGTGAAACTTTAATCAGTGGGGGTTTTGTTCATCCCCCACTGATTATTAGCCTTCACCAATCGGGCGTTTACGGGCAGCCCGACTCCCACCTAACTTCTTTGCTCCAGCCGGATTTTAAGGTGGGAGTTTTACTGCCCGCAAATAGCAGGAAAAAATTTATATAGGGGATGAATATATGGGAGAGGCAGTACTCGTAAAACGAGAACCGTTATGGACAAAAGAGTTTATTGCGCTAATTCTAGCAAACTTATGTATGTTTTTAGGATTTCAAATGTTAATTCCAACTTTACCTGTTTATGTGAAAGAAATTGGGGGCACAAGTTCAAATATCGGATTCGTTGTCGGCATGTTTACCGTTGCAGCACTTTTTATTAGGCCGCTAACTGGAAATGCCTTGCAAAAATTCAACAAAAAAATCATTTTAATGATCGGTACCGCTATTTGTTTACTCGCTATGGGCAGTTATCTTTTCGCTTCAACCGTTTTCCTATTGCTTGCCGTTCGAATTTTACACGGAGCTGGTTTTGGTATTACAACGACTACATACGGAACTGTCGTTTCAGATTTAATTCCGCAAGCTCGCCGCGGTGAAGGCATGGGGTATTTCGGTCTTTCTGGAACTATTGCCATGGCGCTCGGTCCGCTTATTGGACTTTGGCTTATGCAAGCATATAACTTCACGATTCTTTTTTTATGTGCACTTTCATGCACAATAGTTTCATTAATATTAACGAAACTACTTCAAATCAAAAAATCGCCGCAACCACCACAGCAAACATCTGGTACCTTTCTCGATGGGTTTATTGAGCGTAAAGCTTTACTACCTTCATTATTAATATTATGTATTACGTTAATGTACGGGGGAATTGGGAGCTTTATCACATTATTTGCTACGGAAGTCGGGATTGCTGATATTAGTCTCTTCTTTTTATTTAACGCACTTGCAATCGCTGTAACTCGTCCGTTTTCTGGAAGATTATATGATACGAAAGGCCATACATTTGTCATCATTCCAGGAGTTATTATTACGTTTACAGGTATTATCTTGCTGTCGTATACAACTACAATTCCGAGTTTAATTATTGCCGCAGCATGCTACGGCAGTGGTTTCGGAGCAATTCAACCAGCACTACAAGCATGGATGATCGACCGAGTAGCACCGCACCGGAGAGGAGTAGCAACAGCTACATTCTTCTCAGCATTTGATCTTGGAATTGGTGCTGGAGCGATTATTTTTGGATTCATTGCACACTTTACCAACTATGCAACTGTATATCGTTATTCCTCTCTATTACTTATTGCTTTCCTGTTCATTTACATTACAAGCTTACGGAAACAAAAACAGAAAGATAAAATAAACGAAAAAGCCGTTGGGTAATGTTAACTCGCTCCATTTCAAAGTACTTACACTAAAAAAATTATATATACACAAATGCAAAAAAGCAGTGGATTCCAAAAAAATCGCACTGCTTTTTGCATTGTATTGAAAGGTGAACCGCTGTTCTATTTATTCATGTTGTTCGTATGATATTAATATATAGAACGAATTGGAGGAAACATTAATGAAAGCAATATTGTATACAAAATATGGTCCCCCCGACGTACTTCAATTGAAAGAAGTTGAAAAACCTACACCTAAAGACAATGAAATACTAATAAAAATTAATGCGACAACCGTAACAGCAGGAGATATTCGTTCAAGAAGTTTTACAGTTCCCTCTTCTGTTTGGCTACCCGCTCGAATCGCACTTGGCTTTAAGCAACCGAAAAAACAAATACTAGGAATGGAATTGGCTGGTGAAGTTGAATCGGTAGGAAAAGGCGTCACACGATTTAAAAAAGGAGACCAAGTTTTTGCTGCTACCCAAGCAAATTTCGGTTCTTATGCTGAGTACATTTGTATACCTGAAGATGGAGCAGTGTGCATGAAGCCCTCCAATATATCCTATGAAGAAGCCGCAGCCATCCCAATTGGAGCACGTACAGCCTTGTTTTTCCTTAGGAAAGCTAACGTTCGAAGCGGTCAAAACATTCTTATTTACGGAGCTTCTGGAAGTGTCGGAAGTTATGCAGTGCAAATTTCCAAGTATTTCGGCGCAAAAGTTACAGGGGTGTGCAGTAGCTCAAATTTAGAATTAGTAAAGTCCCTAGGGGCTGACGAAGTAATTGATTACACCGCAAGCGATTTTTCTACTATAGACGGAGCTTATGATGTTATCTTTGAAGCCGTAAATAAGAGTACCTTTGCAGAGTGTATTAAAATGTTAAAGGAAGATGGTACCTATATAAATATCGTTGAACCGTTACCAAGTGCTCAAATGCTCTGGACTAAATTGACAAGTCACATGAAACTCATATTAAGTCAAAACGCACCTGAAACTTCCGAAGCATTAAATTTCCTTAAAGAACTAGTTGAGAACGGTAAAATAAAAGTGATCATTGATAGGCAATACACTTTTGAGGAAATTGTTGAGGCTCACATATATGTTGAAAAAGGACACAAAAAGGGAAATGTCGTCATAAACTTGAAACATAACGACAACTCCTAATAAAGTGAAACTTTAATCAGTGGGTAGCTTTATCTCCCACAAATAGCAGGATAAACAAGCACACTGCACACAGTTTTTACAATACGAAGTACTCAAACTTTTTTAACATAAAAAACCAGGGCAAATTCATATGCGAATTGCTCTTTTTTAATGTTGCAAGCACTCCAAAGAAGTGGATTAATATACTTCAATCATTTTTTCACTTTCATCAGTACACTCATTTCAAACCTCCCCATTTCCCCTACATATTTTTCTAACTTTGATCAAAAAATATGCAAAGAACCATTATAAATAAAGTGAAACTTTACTTAGCACACCCAATTTGGATAGTTTATCTCTCCTATTTTTACTATTAATAAATAGTGTGATAAATGTGACTTCTTTACGAAATAGTGAGATACCATGCATGAAAACCAATTAAATCCAGGAGTTTCTTTAAAGAATTGTAAACTTTTTAGTACTTTGTAAATTTAGTGTAAAATTTATAGACAAACCGTTTACAGTGCCTCAAGGTTTAGTTAATAATTACATCGTACATGAAATTTAAGGAGTGGAATGCGTGGAATACAATATTCAAGATATGATCTTCCAGTTCATTGGTGGATTAGGTATTTTCTTATTCGGGATTAAATACATGGGCGATGGACTGCAACAAGCAGCCGGAGATCGTCTTCGCGATATTCTAGATCGTTTTACTACAAACCCTCTTATGGGTGTACTAGCAGGTATGTTAGTTACAGTATTAATTCAATCAAGTTCAGGAACAACCGCTTTAACAGTCGGACTTGTAAGTGCCGGATTTATGACATTAAGACAAGCAATTGGTGTTATTATGGGTGCAAACATCGGAACGACAGTTACTGCATTTATTATCGGAATTAAAATCGGAGAATATGCTCTTCCAATTATGGCAGTCGGAGCAATCTTATTATTCTTCTTTAAAAATAAAAAAGTACAGTCTTTAGGTCAAGTCGTATTCGGATTTGGTATGTTATTCTTTGGTTTAGAATTGATGAGCGCAGGTATGAAACCTCTTCGTTCTTTAGAATCATTCCAAGAATTAATGGTTAGCATGAGTGATAACCCAATCTTAGGAATCGTTGTTGGTACAGTCTTCACTTTAATCGTACAAAGTTCAAGTGCGACAATCGGTATTTTGCAAGAACTATTCGGCCAGGGTGCAATCGATTTACAAGCTTCCCTTCCTGTATTATTCGGTGATAACATCGGTACAACAATTACAGCTGTATTAGCAGCAATCGGTACTTCTATTGCAGCAAGACGTGCAGCATTAGTTCACGTTATCTTTAATATCGTCGGTACAATTATCTTTACGATTTTATTAGTACCATTTACAAGTTTAATTCAATATTTCCAAACATCATTAAACTTAAATCCAGAAATGACAATCGCATTTGCCCACGGAACATTTAACGTAACAAATGCACTTATTCAATTCCCATTCATCGCTGTATTAGCATGGATTGTAACAAAACTTATTCGCGGCGAAGATTCTGCTATTGATTTCAAACCGCAACATTTAAATCCAATCTTTATTGAACAATCTCCTGCTATCGCACTAACAGAAGCGCAAAAAGAAATTGTTCGCATGGCTGAGTTTTCTTTACAAGGATTAAAAGAAGCAAACCAATTTTTAAATACACAAGAAAAGAAACACGCTGATATGGCTACGCAATTAGAAGCAGCTATTAACAATTTAGATAAAAAAATTACCGAGTATTTAGTTTTACTATCAGAAAAACCACTTTCACATACAGACTCTGAAAAGCATTCAGTTCTAGCAGGTGTTGTTGGAGATATTGAACGTGTTGGTGATCATGTAGAAAACTTAGTAGAACTTGTAGATTTCCAAATTTCAAACCGCGTTTCACTATCAGATGAAGCACTAACTGAATTAAATGAAATGCTTGAATTAACAATTTCGACATTACAAGATGCAATCAATGCTTTAACAAACTTCGACACTGAACTAGCCCAAACGGTTATTGCAAAAGAACGTAAAATTGACCAAATGGAACGTGTTCTTCGTAAACGTCATGTGTTACGTCTGAACGAACGTAGCTGTTCAGGTGATGCAAGCATCATTTTCGTTGATATGGTAAGTAACTTAGAGCGTATCGGTGATCACGCTGTAAATATTGCTGATGGCGTTTTAGGTGAACAAGGAAAAGTAAATTTAAAACAATCATTATAATAGGAAAAGAGACGCTCAAATGAGCGTCTCTCTTTTTCATTTCATCTTTACAACCGTTCTCCCTTTTAACTTTCCTTGCAGTATAAGTGCAAACTTCTCATCTAATTCTTTTAATGTACATTCTTCTGTATAAGATAATAGCTCTGAATTTTTCCACTCATCTGCTAGCAATGCCCATACTTCTCTTCTCACATCTACTGGACATTGAACTGAATCTATTCCTAAAAGGCTAATCCCTCGTAATATGAATGGGTATACAGTTGTATTTAATTCATGCCCTGCTACGTTACCACACGTTGTTACACAGCCTCCATACTTAACTACCTTTAAAGAACTTTCTAACATGTTTCCGCCTACAGTATCGACAACCCCAGCGTATATTCCTTTAAGCATCGGTCTTCCTGATTCATCACTCAACTCCGCGCGGCGAATCATCTTTTTTGCCCCTAAACGTAGCAGCATCTCTTTCTCTTCCATTTTCCCTGTTGCCACTACTACGCTATATCCTAGCTTTCCTAAAATACTAACTGCTACACTGCCTACTCCGCCCGTAGCACCCGTTACTAAAACATCTCCCGTACTAGGCGTAATTCCCGCTCTAATGAGCTTATATACCGATAAGGCAGCTGTAAAACCTGCTGTCCCGTACATCATACTTTCCTTCAAAGACATTTCTTTTGGTAAAGGAACGACCCAAGAGGATGGCACGCGAATATATTCTCCGAAACCACCAGAAGTATTCATACCTAAATCATATCCAGTTACAATAACTTGATCGCCTTCCTGAAAGGCGTTATTTCCACTACTAACTACCTCTCCCGCTGCATCGATGCCTGGTGTATGAGGGTATGTTCTCGTTACACCTTTATTACCAGTAGCTGAAAGGGCATCTTTATAATTTAATGAAGAATAATGAACACGTATTAATACGTCTCCTTCAGGTAAACTATTTACTTCTCTCTCAACAAGCGTTCTTTCAAATAGATTATTTTCCTTTTCTTTCACGACAATTGCTCGGAATGATGTATGATTCATTACGCTCTCTCCTTCATCCGTAGAATACTTCTTTATTATATAAAAAATGAATGTAAAGCTAATCGCTTCTTCTTGGCTATATTTCAACAAATCTTACTTCTCTATCACTTTCTCACAATACATATTTTCATTTCTACTAAAACACATTATACTTGTTCTACATCTTAAAAATAAAATATAGAAAATCTGACTTTTTATAAATAAATTGAATTTTTACGAAATGTAAATGATTTGTAATGTTTTTTTTCGCTAAATTTCATTATAATAAGTGGATATGAGTGTCGTATTTCAATCCAAATGAAGGAGTACAATCAATGGAGCAAAACCCATCTTTGCAAGAAAATACACGAAGTAAACCGAAAAAAAGTAAGAAAAAAACAAAAATTATTATAAGCGCTATTTTATTCTTTTTAATAGTAGGTGGCGGTTATACTTGGTTTTTAGTAAATAAAGCATCTTCTGCTATTCGAAATGCCGCTCACGATTTAGCGCGCGGTGATAAATCTGATTTACGTGATAAGGCTGTAAAACCTATTACAAACAATGTCTCTGTCTTAATCATGGGTGTTGATGAAAGCGATGTCCGCGGGAAAGAATATGGTGAAGCTATAAGAACGGATGCATTATTACTTGCAACGTTTAATAAAGATAGCAAAACGGTAAAACTATTAAGTATTCCACGAGACACATATACTTATATTCCAGTAGAAAAGAAAAAAGATAAAATTACACACGCTCATGCATTCGGTTCTACCAAAAATGGAAAAGATGGTGGACCACAAGCAAGTATTGATGCAGTTGAAAAATTAACGAATGTTCCTGTCGATTACTTTGTAAAATTTAACTTTAAATCATTTATAAAAATCGTCGATGATTTGGGCGGAATTGAAGTTGATGTACCAGTTGAATTTACTGAGCAAGATAGCAATGATACTGCTGAGGCAATTCATCTGCAAAAAGGTGTTCAAAAGTTAAATGGCGAAGAAGCTCTTGCTCTTGCTAGAACAAGGCACATCGATAGTGATGCGATGCGTGGTCAACGTCAGCAACTCGTTATTGAAGCCATTTTAAAGAAACTAACGAGCGTTGGATCAGTAACAAAAGTTGGTAACATCATTGATGACATTAATGGCCAATTCGTTACGAACTTAACATTCGATGATATGCTTTCATTCTATAAATACGGAGCAGATTCTTCAATTGAGAAATTACAAATTCAAGGTGAAGACTGTTACATGGCAAAAGGTGATGATACATGTAGTCAATCTCCTGGTGGTGGCCGAACTTACTACTACAATCCAGATAAAAAAGAATTAGCTAATGTTACAAACGAACTTCGTAGTCACCTTGGACTACCTGCCTATACAAAATCTGATTCTGATTCTGATTCGAAAAAAACAAGCTCAGAGAAAACAAAAGAATCTAAGTCTGAAAATACGAGTGAACGCGAATCAAGTAACAATGAAACTAAAGATAAGAATAAAAATAACAGTGAAGATACAGAAACATCGTCTAATGACAATGAATAAAGTGAAGCAGTGCTCTATGGAGGTAGAGCACTGCTTCTTTTTAATGCTTTTAAAATAAAAAATCAGAACTTTCCAACTATCTTTTTTAATATTTTTAAATTATAATAAATAATAGTAATCTATTCCAATTATCAGGGGGCTCACACATATGAAAGCTGCAGTAAAACATAACATTTCAGATTTTAAAGAGTACTTAAAATCAAACGATATATACATGGAAGAAAATATAGATGAAAATGATGGTTCGGTACATTTTTCAGTAGGGTTAGAAACAGAAGCTGGCGCAAAGATTCAACTTATCGCTGCTTTCCAAAGCGAACATCCTGCTGTGGATATATACTGCTTCAATGTTGCTCTTGTACCTGATTCAACATCAAAAAATGACATTTTACATGTCATCAATGAATTAAACACATCTTATCGATTTGCAAAATTCACGCTAAACAAACAAAATGCAATTGATATTTCAACATCTCTTGCATTCTCAGAACCAAACTTTAATCCCGCACTTGTCTTTGAACATACGAGAATGCTATATAAACTGGCAAACGATGAATATAAGAACTTAATGAAAGTTATTTGGGCGTAAATAAAAAGATGGTGCTACAAGAGCACCATCTTTTTATTTCGATATCATATCAACCCACATCTTTATCGCAGTTCCTACAATTAAAGTAGACAATACATACTGCAAAACTTTTTGATTCACTCTCTTCCCTACTCTCACTCCAAGAGGAGCGGCAAATAAACTTGCTATCGCAACGATAAGAGCCGGAATAACAACTATTTGTCCAGTAATCACTTTCCCAGTAGTAATTCCTATCGAGGAAATAAAAGTAATAGCGATAGATGTTGCTATTGTTGTACGTATCGGTAGTTTTAAAACAACTAGCATAATCGGGACTAAAAGAAACGCACCACCAGCCCCAATAATGCCGGAAACACTTCCTACAATAAAGGCTAGCAAACTAGCGAGCCACTTATTGTACGTAACTCCTTCTGTCCCCTTACGATTGCTTCGCTTTGGTATAAACATCATAATAGCCGCAATAGTAGCTAGTAATGTGTAAACAACATTTACAGCATGCTCATTTAATAAATTCGCACTAAAGCTACCTACAAAGCTTCCTATTAATATACTAGCTCCCATATACACAACTAACGTTTTATCCATATCGTTACTTTTCCTATACGCCCACGCGCCTGCAAAAGTTGCAAAGAATACTTGAATCGCTGTAATACCACTCACTTCATGTGATGTATATCCAGCAAATCCTAGCAATACTGGCATGTATAAGATCATCGGATAATTAATAATTGCCCCGCCAATCCCAACCATTCCTGAAATAAACGACCCTATAAACCCAATAATAAAAAGTAGCACTGTTAAACTCATATTGTATCCCCCGCCTTCTAAAAAGAAGGTGATTTAAATAAATAAATTCACATTCCCATCCGAAGCATCTGCTAAATATACACCTACTCCTGCAAACTCTACCCCTTCCATAATCTCTTCCTCTTTTAACCCTAATAAATCTACTGTCATTTGACAAGCTACAAGCTTAACTCCCTGTTCTTTCGCCATATCAATTAAATCAGGCAAAGGCATCGCATTATGCTTCTTCATAATACCTTTAATCATCTTTGGCCCCATACCAGCAAAATTCATTTTTGATAATCCCATCTTATCAGCGCCGCGCGGCATCATTTTTCCAAACACTTTCTCTATAAACGTTTTCTTTACTTTCACATGCTCATCTTTCCTAAGGGCATTTAAGCCCCAGAAAGTATGAAAAATAGTCACCTCTTGATCGTACGCCGCTGCACCATTTGCAATAATATAAGCTGCCATCGCTTTATCATAATCTCCACTAAATAAAACAATCGTCGTTTTATTCTGATGTTCCATGTTGTCCTCCTTTTAATTACCCATAGGGGTATTTTAAAAATTGTAAAAAGGCTCCAATTATCTAGCTACACCCGATACTACTTTCCCTTTACAAAGCGTTCATACCGCCTGAAACATTTATAACGCGCTGAAATCCTAATTTCTTTAATACTTTTGCTGCTTGCTTACTTCTCATCCCGCTCTGACAAATAACAATTACTTCCTTATTTTCATCTAACTGATTTACTTTACTAACTAACTCATTTAGCGGGATATTCTGAAATCCCTTCATATGATTTCCTCTATATTCACCTACTGTACGAACATCGATAAACTGTTTTCCCTTTTTTCCCACTATACTCTTTAATTCTTTTCCATTTATATTTTGAACACCTTTCACCGGTAAAAAACGTGAAATAACAAACCATGCAGCAAGTACAATGAAAAGCGTACTTAATATTGTATTCATATAACCACCCTCTCCGCATTTACAAAACTAGTTCTTCACTACGCCTTCTTAATCCAAAACTTCAGCACATCGTCTTCTATATTATGCTTTACTATTTCATGACCACCTGTTTTTGACCATGCTGGAATATCCTTAACTGATCCTTTATCCGTTACATGTACTTCTAACACTTCTCCAGATTGTAAAGTATCCATCGCTCTCTTCGTTCTTACAATCGGCATCGGACATGCTAAACCTTTCGCATCTAATACTTGTTTTATATTCATCATCTATACCTCCATTTTTTGTTTATCCCGCTATTTGCGGGCAGTAAAATCCCCACTGATTAAAGTTTCACTTTATATCCTTATTCATGAACTGCACAACGATTTGGACCAATCTCCATTTCACGCTCTTCTTCCACACTCGGATGGATTTTCCCCATATTCGTTTGACGAATTTCTTCATAAGCATTCGGCTGAGGTGGTAAATTCTCTGCCACAGTTTTACGAAACTCTATCTCATCGACAATATTTAATCCTATATTCTCCTTAAATAGATCTTGTAAATTCGCACTCACAATGCCTCGTTCATCCATTTCACTTACTTTTGAATAATGAGCTGGTAAAACAATTAACTCTTGAGATAATTGTTTATAGCGCTTATATAATGTATTTCGTAAATCACTCACCCAATCTTCAGCCTTACCAGCAAGATCTGGACGCCCGATTGAATCTACAAATAAAATGTCACCTGATAATAAATAGGAATCATCTACAATAAATGATGTACTTCCAATCGTATGCCCCGGTGAGTATAATGCGTCAATTTCAATTTTGGTACCCCCCACCGTAATAACAGATCCTTCAACAAGCGGTTTATATGAGAAAACGACTTCCTCCGCATCTTTTGGAGGTAACCAATACGTACCACCTACTTTTTCAGCTAACTTACGTCCTCCAGAAATATGGTCTGCATGTAGATGTGTATCCATGACATTCGTAATAGTAACGCCATGCTCTTCCGCAAAATCTTCATATGCTTCAACCGTTCTGACTGCATCAATAACTGCTGCTTCACCGTTTGAGACGATCATATAAGATAAACAGCCTTTTCCAAGACGGTTAAATTGATATACACTTCCTCCGCCCTGTACATCCCCTACTTTTAACGGCTTTACATATTCACTCCAAGCTTTCATACCGCCAGCTAAATAATAAATATTATTGAAACCCTCATCTAACAATTGCTCTGCAACAAACTGAGAAGAACCCTCTTTCGCACATACAACTAAAATCTCTTTCTCCCTCGGTAATTCATCTACAATATGTTCTATACCATCTAATAAATCAAAATACGGTTTATTCAATGAAGAAATTTGTTTCCCTTCAATTTTCCATTCTTCATAATCCGCTTCATTCCGAACATCTAAAATAAATAACTCTCCGAATAAAACTTTCTCTGCGACATCTTTTGCTTGTAACATCTTAGCGATCATACAATTACCCCCGTAGGTATATTTTCATTTAAAAAATTTTATTTCCCCATATTTCCTTGCCACTCTAACATACCTGGAATGACATTTTTCACGTTTGAAAAACCTTTTTCTTTCAACGTTTGACACGCTATATCACTACGATTACCAGTTCGGCAAACAACATAAATAGGTTTCGCACGGTCTAACATAGCACTATCTAATTCACCTAACGGTACCGAAATTGCGGATGGAATATGACCAAAGGCGAATTCCGCTTCTTCACGAACATCTAATACAGTGCACTCTTCACCACTTAATAATATATTTTGCAATTCCCCATTCGTAATTGTATGAGGATATTTCACAACTTCATTCACTTCATGTTCGTGTGATTTTCGTACATAATGCTTTAATACTTTTCCCTCTTGTTTCGTTCCGATATATTGATGCCCTACTTTACTTGACCAACTTTGTATATCTAACGTCGATCCCTTATCCGTCGCCTCTATTTCAATAACTTTCCCTGCTGCCAACCCTTCCATCGCCTTTTTCGTCTTCACAATTGGCATCGGACAAGCCAATCCTTTACAGTCTAAACTCGTATCAACTTTTATACTCATAATCATTTCCTCCCTAATCATTACACTTATACCTGTAGGGGTATATTAAAATGTTTTTGAAAATCTGTCAACACATATGTTTGACAGATTATCGGCTTTTTACAAGTAATTGAACAGCTTCTTTAATTAACTCTTCATTTGAGCCATTACCTTTTTCAAACTGCTCGCGCAAACATTGCTCTAAATTTGTTCCCACAACGAGTCCAATTGTACGATCTAGCGCAGAACGGGATGCAGTTAACTGTGTAATAACATCTCTGCAATCTTTTCCCTCTTCCATCATGCGAAGCACACCACGAACTTGACCTTCAATACGTTTCAATCTATTTTTCATATCTTGATTATATTCCACTGTAGACCACCTCCGTAATTATAACTATATTATACATTACTTTTTAACTTTGTATAATATCATATACCCTTGAGGGTATATTGTAAAGCGGTTTGTTTTTTTGTCAAACCTTCTAGGGTATAGTAAAAATGCACTGCATTGTAGTCCATCTAATTTATTCTCTTTACCCTTTTCTAACTCTTAATCGACAGCCTTTACTGACTAATAATAAAGTTGTTTAATTTTGAGGGCGTGAATCCGCATTGCTACGCTGTTAAACTGTTCCATTTCAATAACAAAGTTGTTTAAAAATACGGTAGTGTATAGTTTATAATGAAGTGTAGACAAATACTGTTCGACTTATTAAATTATTTAAACTTTGAAATAGAAGATATAAGAATAGCCTACATTTTAAGGAATATAGGCTAAGCAATATAAGTTAATCTGTTATTAATTTTGAATAAATACTTAGATCAATAAACTTTTCATTAGATTTTTCACACATTCTCATTGTCCCTTCGAATGTAAAGTTTAACTTTTGTAAGACTTTTATTGAATTAATGTTTTCAGATTCAACTTTTGCTTCTATTCTATTGAATTCTAAAGTACTAAACGCATAATCCATTAAAGAGAGAATGGCTTCTGGCGCATATCCCTTACCCCAAAAAGCTTTACTAATATCGTAACCAATTTCTGCTTTGGCGTTTTTGAAATCAAATGAATTATAACCACAAGAACCGATAATTTCATTTGATTCTAATTCAATTATCGAATAACGAATAGCTCTGTTTTCCCGAGATAGCTTATCAATCATTTCAATCATATCTACCGCTTGGCTTTCATCAGTAAAACTATTGATATTCATAAATTTTGTAACTTCTGGATCAGACCAAATTGTAAACATGCTAGCTGAGTCTGATGCTTTCATTTTTCTTAAAACTAATCTTTCGGTTTGTAGTTCTGTAATCAATATTTTTACCTCCATTATGTTTTTATTTTGGGGTCAAGATATTGATATCTGCGCATAGTTCAGTCCCTTCGTGTTTCAAGATAATATTATTATAAAAGTTATAAAGGATGAAACAATAACTTTTATAAATTTGGTTATGTCACAGTTTATGATAACTGCATAATAAAGAAAAATGAAACGACCGTATTGTGATTTTTTAAACATCTTTAATTTTATTCTTATTTTCCGTTCGTTGAGAGCAATTATTTTTTAGTTGCTGTATTTCCCATTGCAATAGAAATTCTATTCCAACTGTTGATTTGATTGATTACCAAAACAAGGTCAACATATTGTTTCTCGTCATAGTGTTCACGTACTCGCTTATATAGGTCTTCAGGAACTCTTTTAGTAGGAATTAGAGTAATATGCTCAGATAGTTCAAGAGCAACTTTCTCTTCAGGTGTATAAAAATCACATTCATTCCAAGCATTCAAACAATAAATTCGTTGTTCGGTTTCACCCATCTTACGAGCATCGGATGTATGCATATCTATGCAGAAAGCACAACCGTTAATTTGAGAGACTCTAATCTTTATAAGTTCTCTAGTAATTCGATTAATTGTAGACTTCTTAGTGTACTTCTCCATATCCATCATAATTTTCATGCCATCAGGTGCAACATCATAGTAGGAAATTCTTTGACTCATAAGGCAAGACCTCCTTTAATTTTAAGATACTTATAATTATACCGTCACACGAACATTTGTGCTAATATTTTGTTTGTAAGGCATTCGAAATCAAAGAGAATTTCAGTTGTAGACTGTGTAATTAGTTGTTTCATGGTACGTAAATATCGCAAATGAGTATACGGACGCGATAAACGAGGTAATTTCATTTCTATTCCTACTTTTTTAGCAGTAGAATGAATGAACGAGCTCCAAGCTTCTATCACATAAGGCAATGTCCATGGATTAACTTTAGGATGCGGGATAGGGCGTAATTCAAGTGGCATCCATTCTATTTCTACATCTTTTTCCTTTGCACCCCCATCTAAAGGGGCAGTAGCTAAAAAACAAAATGGACAAATAAAATCAGAATAAACTCTAATTTTCACTGTCATATACATTCCTCACATTTCTTTTTATCCCATATTTGTAACTATACGAGCTTCAAACATGGGGATAATATGACTAATACAATATATCTACTACAAAAAATTCATTTCATTCACGAATGAAGTAACCCATCGTTCCATTGTCATACTTCCTATAATCTCTTTGTAAAACTATAATCCATCTCTCTACCTAACGCTTCAGCTGTATCACCAGTTTTTCTAAAATCATGTGTATAAATTTGTTCAAATGAACCGAAATCTACTTGCTTATAAAATTCGAAACAAGGGAATCCATCATGTTCTCCTTGAATATCGATACTGCCATCCTTTTTCACACATACAGTTAATAAATAGTCCACAGGAGGGGCATACACATTTAACGGATTACTAGCACTTGCACTCATTTTGAATTGCACACCCTCAGAATTCCACATAATATCGGAACACACAATATTTTCAGTACTCGCTTTTCCTGTTCTTTTATTCACCGAACCATCTGGATTTGTAACCTTCTCTGTCGTAATACCCGTGTTCGCATATGAAAACACTTCTTCTTTATAAAAATCCACTACTACCTCTTGCTCAACTCTAGAGCGCATAGTATTTACCGCATGTGGTGTAAATTCACGTGAATCACCTTCGAATTGTATTACTCTCCCTGTTTGTACATCCTTATTCGGTTCCGTCCAAGACATTGGAATAAATACACTGGCTCTAATTTTAACGATATTCGTCATAAGAAACACCCCTATAATTCTAATTTTATATACTGCATACTATTGAATAAAATAGACCACAATTTCAATCCTAGAACCAATAGCTTTCTCTTTTATGTTTGCTACTTCCTTCTAAAAAATAGCGCTATATTTATATCTAGATTGTCGTTTTAAAGCTATATTCCATTTCTCCAGCTAGTGCTGCTGGGGTATCATCCGTTTCTCTGAAATCATGTGTATATATTAATTCAAATGAACCAAAGTCTATTTGTTTATAAAATTCATAGCAAGGGAAACCATCATGTACACCTTCAACATGCACAGTACCACTTTCATTAACTCGTATAGTCAAAAAATAATCAGCTGCAGGTGCTGCCGCGTTTAACGGATTACTTGCACTTGCTCTCATCTCAAATGAAACTTCATCTTCACTCCATACAATATTTGTACATGTAATGTTCTCTGTACTTGTTTCTCCTTTTTGATACTCAATTGAGCCATCTGGATTTGTAATCTTCACAGTGACGATACAAGCATCTGCATATGTGAAAATTTCTCTTTTATAAAAATCAATATTCACTTCTTGTTCTAATCTTGAACGCTTTGTGTTCACAGCGTATGGTGTAAACTCACGTGCATCTCCGGCATATTCAAACACTCTTCCTGTTGCAGGATCCTTAATAGGTTCCAGCGATGCATATGGTGCAAATACACTTCCTCTAATTTTAACGATATTAACCATGTGAAACCTCCATTGATTCTATTTATATAAATCATTATTTGTTCTACCAACATAATATAGTCAATTTGATTGACTATATTATGCATAGTACAATAGACCTTACCAGTAGTCAACTTAATTGACTACAAGTGCGGAGGTTATATACATGGATCATCAAACATTTAACGAATTAGATCTCACTTCACTTTTATCATTATCGTTCAGCACACTAATTACTGAACTACATGACAAATTAAGTGAATTGGGATTTGAAGATATTAGGCCAGCTCATGGTTTTATGTTCAAACGCATCCTTCCTAATGGAGCAACAGGTATAGAACTCGCTGAATATTTAGGGGTTTCAAAACAAGCCATAAGTAAAATGGTAGATTCTCTTGAGAACAGTGGTTATGTCACGCGCCAAACGCATCCTACTGATAAAAGAGGTAAAATTATTGTTTTAACCGAACGTGGTTTAGCAGTAATGAAAGCAAAAGAAGAAATAGTAGCTGAAATAGAACAACGATGGATTGCAAACATAGGTGCAGAACGAATGCAAATGCTTAAAGAGGATTTAACAACATTCGTTACTAAAGAAAATACAGGAAAATTATCATCAAGCATACGACCTGTTTGGTGAACAAAAACTCCATATAAAAAACGAATCCACTTTGATTATTCTTTTTCAAAATGGATTCGTTTTTTACAGCTTTATTAAAATCATTGATTCCTTTAAATTTTGTTTTAAATATATGGGATATCCATATATTATACATTATATAATTCCGTAACTCTCTGCACGATCAGCTCTGCCGTATTCTCCTCTGGCGGCATCAACAAGTTTGTAACTGGACCATACACAACAGGATTTAATTCCACTTCATATCCACCATATGCATACTCCTCTTTTGTCGGTAAGTAACCAATATATCCATTCGTATAGCCACCAAAGAAAGCTAGTTCATTTTGAAGACTCTCTTTCATTTCTAAAGCAGTTTCTGAAAAAGGTTCCATCGGTATTCCAGAGAATATACCATCATTAATTTGAAACAATTGAATTTCTAAATCGATACTTAACTGCCGCATGTTTTCCCTATATTTCTCTAATACGATAGTAAGCCATTCATCAGTATTCACGCTCCACTGCTTCTCAGCTAATTGAGCCATGCTTCGTATCTCATCAATTTCAGGAATATCCTTCAACTTCATTTGCATCGAGCTCGAAATTGTTCTTAAATTTAAAATTGGTTTATATGTAACTGTTGGCAACATCGTTAATACATGTCCACTAAGTATGTAAGCCATTTGTTTTAATGCTTCTCTTGAACCGCGATATTTCGCATTCACATTTCCGGCGGCACCTTGAACAATAATAACAGGACAGTTTACTATTTCCTCAAGAATCTCTCTCGTCATCCCTGGATAATCCGCTGATAATACATCACTATCACCTTTTAAAACATTCGGATGCGCAGTACAAAATACTACAATCCCAGATAGCTCCTTCGTTTCAGCATTTCTTATTGCTAACATACCAATTCGTTTATCTACAACACCCTCTATATTTGTTCCCATCGTTGCTCTTCCATCAGATGTTCTCTCTCTTCTGTTTACCCCAATATCACCTGTCGTAACAACCCAGCCAACTTCACATAGCTTCAAGTTGTTATTCGCAGTAACAGCACCGTGCACTACATTATTTACTAAAATCGTTTTATACGACCGTACTAGTGGATCATCACCGACAGTTTCCGGACCAGAGTGCGTATGAGTATACACAACCGTTATTCGCTCAACTGGCACATGAAGCTCACTAGCAACTCGTTCACGAATCATCGTCGTATCTTCTACTAACATCCCAATATTATCAATGCTTATAAACACAGTCTTCATTTCATCTTTTTCAAACACAAAGACCGTCCCGTAAATACGCTCTTCAATATTATTAATTCCTGTATCTCTATGATATCCGATAAAATCAATACCTAAAGGCGGCGTAATATCCACCTTGCTTACCCCTACTTTACTCATTTAAATCGCTCCATTTCTCTATGTAACTCCCTCTCTTCAAGAATAGCATATTTAATTCTGTTCCAAATTAAAAAGAACGGGCATAGAATTCTATGTCCGTTCTTTTCTTCACACATACTTCCGATGCACCATCTTCCCATCATAAGAAAACACAACGCCCTTACTCTCCACAATCGACTCCATATGCACTGTTCTTCCCCATAACTGATGAAGATACGGTAATACCTTTTCTAAGTATTTTAAATCAAGCTCAATTCCTTCATAGCTATGTTTAATGTACAATTCCCCATTCTTTAAGTAATCTCCATCTTCTACCACTAAGTACGGGAAACCTCCATTTGTACGCATATTTACGAGTTGATCACGTACTTGTTCCCACTCTTTGTCAATTACTTTATATTCCTTACCTTGGCGCTGGAATAAGTACATATCTTCTCGCATGACGAGTTCTTTATTTAAGTAGTTTCTTAGGAACGATACGTCCCATTCAATTTCCCGTACTTCAAACATTTTCTCACGACCAGAACCAGGCTTCACACCGCGCCTTTTCATTTCTTCTGTCGGATTGTTGTAGCGTTCTTCAATATCTTCAAACATTTTAATACCGAGGTAGTATGGATTAATACTTGTTTTTGATGGCTGTACGACACCTGCATTTAATTTCGCAAATTCGATTGCTTCTCCAGATGTTAAGTCCATTTCACGAAGTATACGTTGATGCCAGTACGAAGCCCAGCCTTCATTCATGATCTTCGTTTCAAGCTGTGGCCAGAAATATAACATTTCCTCGCGCATCATCGTTAATATGTCGCGCTGCCAATCTTCTAACTCACGGCTATATTCTTCGATAAATAGAAGTAAATCTTTCTCTGGTTGCGGAGGGATTTTCTTCTTTTTATGCATATTAGGTCTTTCCCTCTTTTTGTTTCGATCATCTAAATTCCATAAATCATCGTACTGTGATATCTTTTTCTTCTCTACATCCTCTTCTAAATCTTCAATACTCCAAGCAAGTTTTGGTCGCATAAGTGACGGGTCAATATGTTCTTGAATGGCAAGTACGGCATCTAAAAATGTTTCTACCTCTGCCTTTCCGTACTTATGCTCATATGCTTTCACACGATCCGCTGTTGCAGCCATACTTTCTACCATGTCTCGCTTCGTATTCGAAAAACGAATATTATTTTTAAAGAAATCACAGTGCGCTAAAACGTGCGCTACGATTAGTTTATTTTGAATTAAAGAATTCGTATCTAATAAAAAGGCGTAACATGGATCAGAGTTAATAACGAGTTCATAAATTTTACTAAGTCCCAAATCGTATTGTAATTTCATTCTGAAAAATTGCTTTCCAAAACTCCAATGTGAAAACCTCGTCGGCATCCCATATGCACCAAATGTATAAATAATTTCCGCTGGACATACTTCATAACGCATCGGATAAAAATCAAGCCCAAATCCAGTCGCAATTTCCGTAATTTCCGCAATCGCATATTGCAGTGCTTTATCGTCACTTGTTCTCATTATTTTCCCTCCTTACACTTTCCCTTAAGAAAGTGTATGATGGGGAACAAGCTTTCATGAGGATTGATTGCATAATAAAAAGACACCCCCGAAAAAACGAGAATGCCTCATCTATTAACCCTCAATAATCTCCATCTTCTCCGTAATCGGCGTACGAGCTTTTCCTTCTGGTGCTTTATCAAAATAGCCGATATGAAGAATTCCAACGATGCGTTGGCCTCTTGTTAAACCGATTCCTTCTATAAATAGTGGATTGTAGTTTAATCCACCTGATTTCCAAACACATCCTAAGCCGCGTTCCCAAGCAAGTAATTGGAAGTTTTGCATAAATGCACATGTTGCAGCGTAATCTTCGTCACGTGGAATTTGACGCGGATCTTCATTCATATATACAACGATTTGTGCAGGTGTGCTTAAGAAACGGTCAGATAAAATTTTGCCGCGTTTCACTCTTTCTTCTTCTGTGAAAGAGTTTAATACTGCGTCTACTAATTTCTGACGGCCTTCTCCAATGTATAATTTACAATTCCATGGTTCACGGTTTTTATGATTCGGTGCCCATGTTGCGTCGTTTAATAGTTCAATTAATAGCTCTTTGTCTACTGCTTTATCTGTAAATGTACGAACAGAACGTCTTTCTTTAATCACATTTGCGATGGAAGTATATGTAGTCATATTTTTCTCTCCCTTATTTTTATCTATATGTATAAGTTTGTTATTGATATTGATTTTCAATTTCGATTATAACCTAGTTTTTCACTATTAATCAATGTTTTATGTTGGAAAACCAAGAAAAACTTCTTTTTATACTGTGAATAAAAAAACTTAACTTGTTCACAAGTTTTTCACATTTTATGGAAATGATATGTGTAAGTTTTCCACATTACCCATCTAGGAGGAGTTTACATGTATAAGAAAATCGCAGTAAGTATGACTATGGCAGCATTATTATGCGGAGTGTCTGTTTTCCCTGCTTCCGCTGCCCCGCCAAAAGAAGTAACAATGCACCATCATAAGCTAATCTCAGAGGAAGAAATGCAGTCTCTCGAAAAACTCGGCTATAACAAACATGAAATTTGGAAAGCTGCCCACATTGCAAGAATTAGCAAAAAAGAAATTAAGGACGTTTTAGCTTACTATAAGCAAAATAAATCTTGGGAGAAAACAGCACAGCATTTCGGTGTAGATCCAAGTAAATTGAAAAAGCATCATATGAATAAGGAAACGAAAAAAGCACTACTGCAAAAATTAGCAAATATGCAAAAGTCCACACCAGATGGACTAAAACAAAAAATGAAAGAGTATAACATAGGCTTACGTCAGCTCACGGTATTAACAATCATCGCTCAAAAAAGTAATACTTCCCTCGATGATGTACTGAAAATGAAAAAAGATGGGATGGATATTAAACAAATTGCGGAAAAATTAAATGTTAAAAAAGAAGATATACGGACAGAAATGATTAAATTAGTGAAGTCTATTAAAGAAAAGAAAACAAATTAGCCTGCCAAAAAGGAAGAGATATTCAATACTCTTCCTTTTCTTTATCCCGCTATTTGTGGGTAGTAAAACTCCCACCTCAAAATTCGGCTGGAGCAAAGAAGTTAGGTGGGAGATCAACTGCCCGTAAACGCCCGATTGGTGAGGGCTAATAATCAGTGGGGGATGAACAAAACCCCCACTGATTGAAGTTTCACTTTATGAACTTTCAATTTTCAAGTATAAATTCCCGTCTTTCCCAAAAACTAACACGAGTAAATGATGTAGGTAAGGGGTGAGAAAATGTTTCTTTCGTCTAAAAAGAATACAAAAACAATCTGTTCCATTCCAGAATTTATCCAAACTATGAAAGGGTCTAGTGATTTCGTTTCTTATAACATCGTAGAAGATGGGACGTTATGTTTGTTTTATTATAAATCTACAGCCGAATCACTCCTCATTAATCGATTCATTTTAACACCTATAAAAAGAGAATTAGATCACATTAAAAATATAAGTGATATAGCAAATATCGTCACACTCGAGGAGATCATCACCGATCCTTCTATTGATGATATTCGTGAAAAATTATTAAGTGGGTATGTACTTGTACAGTTGAAAAATGATTCTCACTCAGCAGAATATGCACTTATTCGTGCTGAAAGTTCAGTTTTAGGTACACGGTTATATAACGATACAGAGAATGAATATAGTGTCATCGGTCCAAAAGTCGGGTTCGTTGAGAATATCGATACAAATATACACTTACTTCGGCGAAATATCGTAACAGAACAATTAGTTTTCAAAGAAGTTATAGTTGGTTCTATATCAAAAACAAAAGTCGTAGTTGCTTACATCGAAGGCATTACGAATGAGCAGCACGTTAATACTGCGATGCAGCGCCTACAAGACATTGACTTTGATGTTCCTTTTGATGCAACTATGATTGAGCAGTTTATTAGCGATAACAGTAACTCGCCCTTCCCTGTCTTATTACCTACAGAGCGCTTAGATCGTTCTGTTTATGCACTCATTAATGGAGGCGTTGTTATTTTAACAGACGGTTCGCCTTATGCATTAGCCGGCCCGGCGACGTTACTAGATTTCTTTGTCTCTCCAGAAGATTATTATTTACCATGGGTAGCGGGCTCATTTCTTCGGATGGTTCGTTTTTTTGGAGCCGCATTCTCTTTATTTTCGTCAGCCATTTATACAGCTGTATTAACATATCACTATCAAATGATTCCAGCTGATTTACTTGGCCCTATTATTTATTCTAGAGCTAATGTACCTTTCCCACCTGTTTTAGAGGCACTTTTTTTAGAAATTACAATTGAATTACTTCGCGAAGCTGGGGCACGATTACCGACAAAAGTTGGACAAACAATCGGTATCGTTGGTGGGATTGTAATTGGCCAAGCATCTGTTCAAGCTGCTTTAACAAGTACAATTTTATTAATTGCGGTCGCTTTATCAGCACTCGCTTCTTTTACAACACCAACTGTAAAAATGTCTTCTACTATCCGGATACTACGATTTCCGCTTATTCTTTTAGCTGGTGCATTTGGGGGCTTAGGTCTCATTGTAGGATTCGTATTCATATTAGCTCATTTAATTCGTTTAAAATCACTTGGATCGCCTTATTTATTACCTTTATATCCATTTCGCGGTTTAGGGACAGCGGAAGGCTTTCTACGCTTACCATTTAGCCAAACTGCACAGCGTGCTTCTGTTCTAAGACCAAAAAAGAAATGGCGCTATGATCCAAACAAAGCGAAAGAAAAACATGATGGTGAGGAGAAATGAAAAATATTTTATTATGCTTTTCCATTATCATTTTAATTTTCCAATCAGGCTGTACACAACCAAATATAGTAGACACACAGCGAATTATTCATGTAAGTGGATTTGATATAACGAAAGACAATAAATTTCGCGGGACAATTCTCTATCCAGATTATACAAAGGACGTACAATCAAAACCAGAAACTCAATCAACTACTGCAAATACAATTGAAACAATCTCTTCACAGCTAAACGCCAAATCACCACATACTATCGCCATAGGTCAAATGCGTGTTGCCCTATTCGGAAAATCATTTGGTGAACGCGGGCTTGGTAATGTTATTAACAACTTACAACGTGACCCTAACATCGGCCGAGATGTACAGCTAGCACTTGTAGATGGATCAACAGAAGAACTTCTCAAGCATGTTAAAACAAATGGATCGCTCTATCTTGCTGATTTACTTGAGCAAAATATAGAAACTGAAACGATTCCTCGGACCGCTTTAAATATTTTTTTGTATAACTTTTATTCATCAGGGTGCGATCCATTTCTTCCCTATATTGAAATTGACGAAGACAAATCAGCTTCTATTAAAGGAATCGCTTTTTTTAAAAAAGATAAAGTGGCTATGTATACAGATAAAAAAGGCTCTTTTTTATTAAAATTACTCATTAATCCAACTAAAAATGGACGTTACGAAGTTCCGATACGTCAAGGTAAACATAAAGGATTAATCGCCACTCAAAACTTATCTGGAAAAAGTGTTTGTGACGTTTCTCAAAATGGTAGTATTCCGAAAGTTCACATCCACTTAAAACTAAATGGACTCATAAAAAATACTCCTGATTGGCTTGATTTATCTAAAAAGGAGAATATAACTTACGTAAAAAAACATGTAGAAAAAACACTTGAAAGACATTTAAACGAATTAATAAAACAATTCCAAGAAAAAGATATTGATCCAGTAGGTATACGTGAAGAAATTCGTAGTCACTCAAGAAAATGGAGTATGAAACAAATTCAAGAAATGTACCCTAGCGTAGACGTTGCTGTTAATGTGCAAGTTAATATCGTACAATCTGGTATCGGAGAATAATGAGGTGCTAAAATGGCTGAGCAAAATAAAAAGAATACTGTTTCTCCTTATTTCGTATTTCTTTTATTACACTCCCTACAAATCGGAGTAGGTGTGTTAGGATATCAACGAATTATTGCGCAATATGCTGGCTATGATGCTTGGATTTCCCTTATTGTTGCAGGTATTGCAACTCATATCGTATTATTTTGTATGCTTAAAATGTTAGAAAAAGATAATGATTTAATTAATATTCATATGACATGTTTCGGAAAGTGGCTTGGTACCTTTCTTTCCGTTTGTTTCACCTTATACCTTCTATTATTTTGTCTTACAGTTCTTCGTACATATATTGAGATCATTCAAGTGTGGGTCTTTCCTACCATTAAACCATGGAAATTAACTTTATTATTTTTACTCGTGACTTACTATGTTATAAAAGGCGGATTCCGCTCTGTAACAGGAATATGTTTTTGGGGCACTGTATTACCGTTTTTTGTAGTACTATTTTTAGCCTTCCCGATGAAATACGCACATTTCCGCAACATTTTACCTATTCTCACTCATTCACCCATAGACATTCTAACTTCGGCCAAATCTTCTGCATTAGAATTTCTTGGGTTCGAAGCAATCCTTATCTTTTATCCTTTTATTGAAAAAGGAAAATCTCTAAAGAAATGGGCGCATGGTGGCATAGCCTTCTCAACCATTCTATATGTACTCTTGGCAATCATTTCTTTTATGTACTATAGCCAAGGGCAATTGCATCATACCATTTGGCCTACATTAACGATGTTAAAAATTATTAAAATTCCCTTTATTCAGCGATTTGAATACATAATTATTTTCTTATGGTTCCTTATTATTTTACCTAACCTTTGTGTAACGATTTGGTCTTCTTGCCGTACTATTAAATGTTCTTTTCGCATACCATTTAAAATTACATTGCCACTTTTTATCACAATTATATTTATTTCATCCCTATTTTTTACAAACCGTGAGAGTATCAATACATTAAATACAGTACTGTCTCAAGCAGGTTTATATATTGTATACGCTTATATCCCAATTTTATTTCTATTCCATTCACTAAGATGGCGCTTCAAAAATCAGTCGAAAAAATCTTCAACCGATACACCATAATCTTTGATACAATTTGATTAATACATTTGTAAAGGGGACAAGCGAATGAAAAAGTATGTATTTTCTTTACTTGTAGTACTGAGCTTAATTCTTACTGGATGCGGGAGTACTGGTACAAATGAAAAAAAATCTTCTGAATCAAAAGAAGAGCATGACCATGCATCACATACTCAGCAAGCTGACATTCAAGAAAAGACAAAAGGAGTCGACACACTTCCGGCCTTCCTAGACAAGCTTGATCCACAAATGAAAGACATCTATACTGTCGCGGGACAAAATGCTGAACTATTAGATTGGATTCCTTGTTACTGCGGCTGTGGTGAAAGTGTAGGACATAAAAATAATAAAAATTGCTTTATTCGTGAAATCAAAAAGAATGGTGAAGTTGTTTGGGATTCCCATGCAACAACTTGTGTAAATTGCTTAGAAATCGCAGTTGAATCTGCTTCGATGAAACAAAAAGGAAAATCAACGCTTGAAATTCGTAATTATATTGATAATAAATACAAAGAAGGATATGGGAAACCAACACCTACGCCAATGCCAAAAGCTTAAAAAACGAGGAGACTCCTCGTTTTTTTTCTTTTCATTCACTTTTTTTCTTAACAAATTCTTTCAAGTGTATTTCTCCTCGCTTGTCACACACTATATATAACTCTTCGGTAAGGAGGGTAACACAGTGCAAACATATAACGACTATGACAAAGCTCTCTATTACACGTATTGCTGTAATTGGGATAAACTACTCGTTTTAATGGTTCAAACGAATGACCAACTATTTTCTAAGCGTATTGAACACTTTTTACACGCTTATCAATACAGTAAAGAATTACCAGAAGTTGACAAACAATTGCAGCTCCTATTTCAATATATTGACCATGCATCCCAGAAGTCACATGTAGAAGAAGTAGTAGAGCAAATTCAAATGTAAAATATAGCGCTATTCTCTCTTAGAGAATGGCGCTTTTTTGAACATTTTTATATCAATAAAAGTTTCCTTTTACAAAACTTTTATTGATAAACATATTTTCTCTTTCTTTTCTGTACTACTTCATACTATAATTTAGTATGTAACTATTATAAGTGAGGTATAAAATATGGGACGAGAAAAAAAGCAAGAGTATGCTTTATTTACTGCATGGGGAGCTTCTTTTATTGCTACGCTAGGTAGCCTATACTTTTCCGAAATCATGAAATTTGAGCCTTGTGTCCTTTGCTGGTATCAACGTATCTTTATGTATCCATTCGTTTTATGGCTCGGCATTGCTGTAGTAAAAAAAGATTATCGCATTGCAAGTTATTCCTTACCAATTGCAAGTATTGGTGCTTGTATTTCTTTATATCATTATGCAATTCAAAAACTTTCAGCACTATCAGCTGCAGGAGCAGCTTGCGGACGCGTACCTTGTACGGGAGAATACATAAACTGGTTCGGCTTTGTGACAATCCCGTTTTTAGCTCTTATTGGCTTTATCACAATCGCTATTTGCAGCTTTATTGTAATTAAAAACAAATAAGGAGATGAAAGAATGAAAAAAATGCTTATATTTGGTGGTATTATTATCGCCTTGTTTGCAGCAATTTTCGCTGTAACACAAATGGAAGAAAAAAATGCTTCAACAAGCCAAAAAATTGATAATGCTACTAGTCAATCAGATGGTCCTGACTACTACACAAACAAAATTTCTCTTTCAGATCTCCAAAAGAATTTAAAAGAGAAAAAAGAACAAACAGTATACTTTTATCAAACATCTTGTGTTCATTGCCAAAAATTATCTCCTATCTTAGTACCAATGGCTAAAGACTTGAATGTTGATATGAAAGTTATGGATATTGAAAAATTAGATGCTCCTTGGGATGAATATAAAATTAAAGGTACTCCAACAATCATTCATTTTAAAGATGGTAAAGAAGTGAGCCGTATTAGCGGCGAACAACCGGAAGACAAATTAAAAGAGTGGCTTGAGCAAACGAAAAAATAATAAGAAAAGGAAACTCCTTCTATACATGAAATGCGTGTAAAATCCCACACTAATGTATAAGGAGGGGATTTTATGCCAGAAGTGAAATGCTCTGTTTCCAATTGCTCATTTTGGGGACAAGGTAACCTTTGTCAAGCAAGTGCAATCGTTGTTCAACCTGATGCACAAGAAGCAGGTCAAATTGAAAACAGTTCGTATACAAGCGCTGCTTTAACAAACGAGACGCTAGAAAGCTCTGTAACAACGAGTGTAGAGACTTGTTGTCATACATTTAAACCGAAATATTAAACGTAAAAGCATACGATTAGTCGTATGCTTTTTTACATTCCCCTCCAAAAATCATGCATCATAAAGAAGTACAAAATAACGAGAAGGACCGTCCCGCATAAAGTAATGCGTCGATATACACTCTTCTCCCCTTCCCTCGCTTTAACAAATGCCCAAATAAATCCGACGAACAATATTAAATCAACATATGGAACATAAAAAGAAAAGACGAGAAACGCATACAAATACACGATAAATAAACAGGTCGTTACTAAGAAAATTTTAAATGCAAATTCACTTTTCATAATGTAACCGCCTCCCCAATCTGTACTGTATTATATTCAGCAAAACATAATAGTTGCTGTTTCAATTTTTTCATCTCACTATTTGTAGGCACGCGATTGATATGAAATCATTAAAAACAACTAAACTTCATCACAAATAAGCTACCGCCTATACACGGTAGCTATTATGGAACATTATATTTCCTTTTATATATGTTACTTAAAATCGAATAAGGTAATTGCTCATAACGAATTTTTTCTCCCGTTTCCTCTACAATATACAAATTGTTTCCTATATAATAGGTTCCATCTTTTCGTTTGGAATACACTGCGTATTTTTCATTTGGCAATACCGTTTTTACTTTCGTTAATTGTCCATTTGGTTCTTGCCAATATATATTTACACGATCTACTAACGTAAGCATTCCAATTTGTTCTTCTTCTACTTTACGACCATTCCAACTCACAACACGATAACCAAGCTTATAAGCTTCATATTCGGGACTCGTATGAAAACGAGAAATAATTACTTTTGTCTGTAATTGTACCCGGTCGTATAACCACTGTATATCGCGATCATGCATTCGAATACAACCATTTGATTCCCGACTTCCAATCGTTCCTTCACGATTTGTCCCGTGAATGGCATATTCCTTTTTATCCAGACCTAGCCATCTCGTACCGAGAGGATTATTCGGTGCACCCCCAGGTATTTTTTTACGATGGTATTCTTTATTTTTATATTTAGTTATAATACAAAAATCACCCTCAGGCGTGGGGGTCCTGTCTCTTCCTGTCGTTATCGGAAATGTTCTCGTATAGTTTCCCTCTTCAAAAAAAGACAGCTGATTCGTCGTAAGGTTAACTAATATTAAATGATCTGTATTAGCAAAAGCGCTAGCTGGCAGGCAGAAAAATAGGATTACGATAAACCATACTTTCTTCATCTAAATCCTCCCTAGCAAATAACATCATAATAAAGTGAAACTCTACTCGGTGGGAGGGTTTGTCCATCCCCACTGAGTATTAGCCTTCACCAATCGGGCATTTACGGGCAGTTATCTCCCACCTAATTTCCTTGCATTCGCCGAATTTTAAGGTAGGAGTCTTACTGCCCGCAAATAGCGGGATAAATGCAATTAGCTTTACTTTGCTCTTATAAATGAAAACTATCCATTCACAATTACTCCACCATTTACATGCATCATTTGCCCTGTCACATATGCCGAATCACTAGACGCCAAATATACATATGCAGGCGCTAATTCATACGGCTGACCAGGCCTTTGCATAGGAACATTGCTCCCAAACTGTGATACTTTTTTCTCATCAAAACTGGATGGAATAAGCGGTGTCCAAATTGGGCCTGGTGCAACCCCATTTACACGAATTCCTTTTTGTACTAACGACTGAGATAGCGATCTTGTAAAAGCGACAATTGCTCCTTTCGTTGCAGAATAATCGATTAACGTTTCATTTCCTTCATACGCAACGATAGATGCTGTGTTTATAATTACATCCCCTTGCTTTAAATAAGAAAGTGCTGCTTTTGTAACATGAAAATAAGAAAAAATATTAATACGGAACGTTTTTTCTAGCTGTTCCGCTGTAATATACTCTAGCCCTTGCTGCGGATATTGCTGTGCGACGTTATTCACAAGAACATTTAAACTCCCCAGTTGCCGGGCGGTCTCTTCCACAATATCTTTACAATGTTGTTCACTACTCAAATCCCCCGGCAGTAATACACAATTCACGCCTTCTTTTTCAACAAGTTGTTTCGTCTCACTTGCATCTTCGTCCTCATCTAAATAAGCAATCGCAATATTTGCTCCCTCTTTTGCAAAAGCGATGGACACAGCTCTCCCAATCCCACTATCTCCCCCTGTAATTAATACATTCTTTCCTTTTAACTTTTCGCTTCCTTTATAATTAGGATCTTCAAACTTTGGACGAGGATTCATTAATGATTCAATACCAGGCTGTTTATTTTGATGTTGCGCTGGCATCGTTAAAAAGTTTTTTTGCTGTGGCATAACTTCCTTCAACTCCTTTTCCCTTATAATGTGCACAATATTAAAAACTACTTACACATAAAAAACCGCAATTCATGCTCATTTTCATGGTTAATATTCGAATTTAAGACATAAAATATGAATTGTTCTAAAGTTTTTATGCAAAACTATTGCAAAATAGTTAAAAAGCGAATATTATATATAACTGTTGTGAAAATTATTCGTAAAAAGAAAGGATGTTTATATGTTTAACCTTTCAAAACATAAAACTTCTATTAAAACTGAAATTATGGCAGGTATTATTACCTTTTTAACAATGGCATATATCATTGTCGTAAACCCTGTCATCCTTGGGGATGCAGGTGTTCCGTTTGAACAAGCATTTACAGCGACAATCATTGCAGCTGTTGTCGGAACATTATTTATAGCGATCTTTACTAATTTACCAATCGCAATTGCACCAGGTATGGGATTAAATGCTTACTTCTCTTATTCTGTTGTAAAAGCTCATGAAGGCATGACTTTCGCAATTGCATTCTCTGCTGTATTCGTAGCAGGTATGATTTTAATTTTGCTATCATTCACATCTTTCCGTACAAAATTAATGGAAGTAATTCCTGAAAACTTAAAACATGCACTTACTGCTGGTATTGGTCTTTTTATCGCTTTTATCGGTTTACGCTTAACAGGAATTGTAACAAAGCATGACTCTAACTTAGTTGGACTTGGTGATCTTCATTCTCCTCCTGTTTTACTAGCATTAGCTGGCCTTGGAATTACAATTGTCCTTATGTCTTTAAATATAAACGGGGCACTATTTATCGGAATGTTATTAACTGGTAGTATCGCTTACTTCACAGGTCAATTAACATTTTCAAATGGCGTTACATCAATGCCTGGATTACCAGAAGGAATTATCGTTTCAAATCCAATTACTGCTGTATCTGATGTAATTAACTACGGATTATACGGCGTTGTGTTCTCATTCTTCCTTGTTACACTATTTGATACAACCGGAACATTACTTGGTGTAGCACAACAAGGTGGATTTATGAAAGACGGAAAGCTTCCAAAAGCAGGACGAGCTCTTCTATCTGACTCATTCTCAGCAACAATTGGAGCTATGTTCGGAACAACACCATCAACAGCTTACATTGAATCATCTGCTGGTGTTGCAGCTGGTGGCCGTACTGGTTTAACAACAATTACAGTAGCTGTACTATTTGCAGTAGCAGCATTCTTCGGACCGTTAGTGAGCGCTGTTTCTGGCGTTTCAGCTATTACAGCACCATCATTAATTATCGTTGGTAGCCTTATGATGGGTTCAGTTCGATATATCGATTGGGATACGTTCGATGAAGCATTCCCAGCATTTTTAGTAATCTTAAGCATGCCACTTACATCAAGTATCTCAACAGGTATCGCACTTGGATTTATTTCATACCCACTTATGAAAGTGGCAAAAGGACAATTCCGTGCTGTTCACCCACTTGTGTATTTATTCGGGATCTTGTTCGCTTATCAATTAGTTTTCTTACCACATTAAAATCCCTCATAAAGAGGGATTTTTTCATAAATAAAAAAGCCCCCTCCAAATATAAAGGGAGCTCACAATTTCTAATACCTCTCAGCTACCTGTAATTCTTTACTATACTTTTGAATGAAAACTGATGAAATAACCATCATCATTCCTACACTAAACCCAATAAGCTGATCTAGTAGCATTTCATCATAAATCAACCAGCGCAGCAGAAATGCACCACCAAAAATAAGCATTGCAGTAAATCCAGTATGTCTAAGCCCTTTATATACATTTTCCATATGTATCATCACATACTTTTATCCACATTACACCATAACGTTTATTGAATATTGCCATCAAGTAAACGTATCGTCCTCTGGCAATATTCAGCCACCTTTTGATCGTGTGTTACAACTAGTACCGTTTTTCCTTGTTTATTAATTTCTTTTAAAATGCTCATAATTTTTTCCCCGTTTTCTTGATCGAGAGCACCAGTCGGTTCATCAGCAAGTATAATTTTTGTATCTTGTGCTAAAGCCCTTGCTATTGCTGTTCTTTGCTGTTCTCCACCTGATAACTCGTAAGGATATTTGTTAATATGCCTCTCAAGCCCTACCATTTCCAGCATTTCTTTTGATATTTGTATACGTTTCTTATGAGAAATTCTTCTATATATAAGTGGAAGCATTACATTTTCAATAACTGTATAATCATCTAGTAGCGAAAAGTTCTGAAACACAAATCCAACTTCCTTATTTCTATACTTATGATAGTTTGACTTTAATGTACTCGTATCCATGCCATCTAAAAAATACTTTCCAGTAGAGGGGCTATCAATTAAGCCAATAATGTTAAGTAAGGTTGATTTCCCCGAACCAGATGGCCCCATAATAGCTATCATTTCGCCTTTTTCTATTGTAAGATTAATATCTTTTAAAGCACTAAAATTACTCTTTCCGTATCCCTTAGCCACATTTGCGAGCTGAATCATCTATAACACCTCTTTCATATATGTATTTTTTATTTTTAGTACATTGAAGTAAATGATTGCATATATAATGAGGATCATTACAATTGATAGAGCACCTATAACAATCAATGATTCTATAGAGACTTGTAACGTTCCAAAGAAAGATACTGTACTATTTTCTAGCCCTTTCTGAATTTCAATTACTCCGCTATTCTCCCATTGAAAATACATAATTCCTATACATATAGATAAAATGAATAACAACATATACTCAATAACAAACGTAAGACATAGTTGAAAAGTACTTGCTCCTAATGCTGATTTAATAGAAATATTTTTACGCTCCATATAAAGCGCTGCCATTGATGTTAATAAAATAGATATAAATGAAAAAAATAAAACTGTACCGCTTAATAATAAGGGGTATGACATATTATCAATGCCTTGCTTTTCATTTTCTAACAATTTATTCGGATTTGTAATATAATACGAATACCCCTTGCCTTCTGTTACCTTTAATACTTTCTTTTGAAATTCATTTATATCCACTTTTCCATTTGTTTCTATAATCAGCCCATTGTATAAAAGTTCTACACTATAAAATTCTATTTCTTCTGTTCCAATTGGTAAAATAGCCATGTCATCTAATAATGTAATACGATTATCCGATATTTCACCGCTTCGAGGATATGTAAATGGTGAATTTTTTTCTAAAAAACCGATTACTTTTAGCTTCATTTTTCCAGATGGTATGACATCACCAATAGATACCTTTTCTTTATAATTAGCACCTAATATAACAGGTCTAATATCAAATACTGATTTATGAAATTCCGATTCCTCAAAATATCTTCCTTGTGAAAGTCGTATATGAAAGTATTTATTAATATCTTTATCAATAATAAGAGTCTTTATCGTTCCATTTTCTTTTTTTAAGCTAAGTGAATAGTTACGGAACAAATAATTTGTTGTATTTGTTATTGATATCGTATTAGATAACGCTTGAATGAAATGTTGATAATCACTTTTCGCTTTTTCTTCGCTAAACAACGTTATATCTTGCGTCGCATAAAGTTCATAGAAATTTTTATGAGTCGATAAATTATTTGCTACTGTCATCATTTTTCGATATCCCGAAAGATTACTAATAAATTCTATTGCTGAAGAAAATGCAATAATTAAAGAAATTACTATAATCAAACTTGGTAACAACCGTTTTTTCACAGACCGTATAGAATCAAATATAAAAAACATGACGACCTCCTACGTTCTTAAATGTTTTCCGGGATATATATTTATAATGTGCTTGATTGGAATTATAGTAACAAACATTGTAAGAAAAATTATAAAAACAACATTACATATCAATACATATAGTGTTAATGGTTTTAATAAGTATGTCTGAAAATACGTATGAATTGTTCCAGAAAATATTTCTAACGTAAGAAAAACCAACAACATCGCTGCTAGAGAAATAAACAAAATTTGAATATATAGTTCGCAGTAAATAGACATATTAGAAGCACCTACTGATTTTTTTAATGCAATCTCTCTTTCTTTTTTATAAATCCAAAATAAAACCGCAGAAATGCCAGAAGCAATTGCAACAAGAATGAATTTATAATAATACTTATTTGCTGGATCTATATATGTTACATTTAGTTCCTGAAGATCTCTTTCATTCAGTATTTGAACCTCACCCGAAATTACTTCTTTGCTCTTATTCATAAAAGTTTTTATTTCGTTATGGATAGATGATGTAGGGTTAACAACTGTTAATTGTAATTGTTTACTCGCGATAATACCTTTTTTAGATATAGTAGGTAAGTTTTGAAGTGGAACGTATATGCCTGCTACGCCGACGTCACTGTCTTTTCTCGATATAGTTCCTATTTTTTTATATGTATCATCAAATTCATATAATTCCTCTACATTCGTTTGATCACCAACAACCATATCATTTACATTTTCACGATGAAAATATTGCCCTTCAGAAATATATGGCGTCCAATAATACTCATCTTTTAAGTTCACAGCTATGATCTTTGTTGCCCCTGAACTATTTAATGCTTTTAAATGCTCTACGTAAATATCACTTTTCACAAAAGTATCTTGTATGAAAGGAATTATCGCTTCCAATTCAGTTGCATTCGCTATCGGAACAGTTAAAATTTGATTTTTTTCTGGGAAACCGATTTGAAAAGCAGATATAAAATTTCGTTTAGACTCTGTTAAAAGCGCGGCAACTGATATAGAAAGAAAAGAAATAAAAAATGACATAAGAAGAATTACGGAAAATAGTTTGTTGCTTTTTATATTTTTAAAAGCTAAATACATGTCTCTGCTCCTTTTAGATAAGAAGGAGACGATGAACATCCCCTTCTCCTTATCCAAATATTTATAAAGACAACTATTTAATATTTTTTATTACTGTAATCGTAAGTTCCTATTACTATTAAAGGTACCTTTGTAATCGTAAGTTTCCATTACTATCAAAATTACCTTTGCGAATCTCTTCTTGATAGTCATTATCCTCATTAGCATAATGCTCAGAGTATAGTCCTTTTGCACCAAAGGCGTTATATGCACCATTACTCACAGTAGCATTTAATGCTCTTCCAGATTCATGGGATCCTAATTTATCCGAAGCGCTTTCAATATATGAATTATTTCCATTTGAATTAATAAAAGAAATTGCTACTGAACAGCGAGATGCATTTTGATTCGTAGTCGTTTGAGCTCTGTAAGATAGTAGATTACCGCTTTTGTGACCACTTAAAGTTGGATAGAATGCACTTGTTGAGATTGATGTTGCTAATAATACTAAAGTCGTAATTGAAAAAACCTTTCCTTTCATTAACAATCACCTCATAAATTAAATAGTTTAGTAGCGCTACATCGTCATAATACCCTTCAAGCCAATTTTTCTCAATAATAAACCCATATGTTTTACAAACTCTTTAAACACTTAAACATTAATACATTTTTAAAAAGTAACGTATAAGTAGCAATACAAAAAAGGCTGCAGAGAACTCCTTCTCCACAGCCTAATTATTATTTTTGCAAAAACGCCTGTAAATCTGCAAACTGTCTCTTCGCATCTTCATAGCCTTGCTCATATAGATTTTGTAATTTAGCCGTATCCTTTTCCATACGATCTACTTGAAGCGGCACTTCCGGGCGAATAACAAATAAATTACCAGCTTGTTCTTCTTTTTCAATGTAGTGAAGTGTTTCATTATACACTTCATAACGAGCTAGCATCGTGTTAACAAGGTTCGGGTATTTTTTATAAGCTTTCGTTGCAACCCAGCCAAATTTTGATTTTTTCTTTGCGTAACCATGGTTTCTCGTCAAAATAACGACTGATTTTTTAAATCCATCCTCCTGTGCTTTACGAACTGGAATCGGATCAGAAATCCCGCCATCTAACAATTGCTTACCACGGTAATTTACTACTGGTGCAATGAAAGGTAATGAACTAGACGCTTGTAATAAATTTAGCGCATCATCATTCGTTCCCTCTTTTTCAAAATAAACAGACTGTCCTGTTTCACAATCCGTTGTTCCTACAAGAAAGCGTTCGGGACTATTAAAGTATGTTTCAAAATCAAACGGCACATGCTTTTCTGGTATTTCATGAAAAATGAAATCCATATCAAATAACTGACGTTTTCTCCATAAGTTTTTATACGATAAATACTTCGGATGTGATACATAATCAATATTGACCGTTTTGTTTCTATTTCTTTGTCTGGAAAGATACGACGCTGCATGACAAGCACCAGCTGATACACCGACTACATATGGAAAATATAAATCTTGTTCCATAAAGTATTCTAGTATCCCACCAGTATATACACCACGCATACCGCCTCCTTCTAATACTAACCCCGTATTTTCAAGCATGTTATTCTCTCCTCTTTATATACATTGACTCTTTAATTATTCACTATGTTAAGTATCTTTTTCTATTATATATGAGTTCTTTCAGAAATTATATTCAAAAGGCTTGAAAAAAGAAAAATAGAGACTCCTCAACAATCCAGTCTCTATTTTAAGCTCTTTGATCCGCAACGATATGAATATCAATATACTTCGTTTGTCTCATAATTTCATTTACAATAGAACCTTTTCGTATTTCTTCCCACCGTGTTCTCGCCGATTGCCCAAGTAAAACTTGTGTCACCTGTAGTCTTTTCGCAACTTCAATAATAACGTCAGCTGGCTTTCTTCCTTTCGCTTCTTCTAATACAAAGCTCGCCTCAAATTGATTCGTTAGCGATTTCCACTCTTCAATTGTTTGCTTTTTCCCTGCTGAAAGGGAATCTATATTTTCCCTTTCTACATTTAAGACATACAATTCAGCGTTTAACCGATCAGCCATGCGCCAACCTCGCCGTATTAATTTCTCCGCTGTCGAACTATATTGCACACAAACGAGAATTTTTTCCTTCACGCCAATCGGTTCTATAACTGTTTGGCTAATTTTCTCATCCATATCATCTGCAACTTCTCGAAGTGATAATTCCCTTAGTGCCCCTAAATTATTAAGTGTAAAGAAATTTTGTAAGCTTTGTTGAATTTTTTCTTCCTTATATATCTTTCCATCTATTAATCTCTTCCTTAATACTTCCGGTGTTGCATCAACGAGTTGAATTTCATTTGCTTTTTGCAAAATAAAGTCTGGAATACGCTCTCTTACTTTTATATTCGTAATTTGAGCTACAATGTCATGAACACTTTCTAAATGTTGAATATTAAATGCTGATAATACGGATATGCCTGCTTCTAATAATTCTTGTACATCCATATAACGTTTCTTATTTTTAGATCCAGGAATATTACTATGCGCGAGTTCATCCACTACAACTACTTGCGGTGCACGCTTTATAATTCCTTCCACATCAAGCTCATAAAATCCCTTTCCTTTATAATCTATTTCTTTTAAAGGGACTTTTTCTAAATCAGCAATCGCTTCTTCTGTCTCTTCCCTCCCATGTGTTTCAATTAAACCAATTACAATATCAATACCATCCTTTTTCATTTCTCTAGCATCATAGAGCATCTTATAACTTTTCCCTACTCCTGGAGCAGCACCTACGTACAACTTTAACTTCCCTCGATTTTGCTGACGAATATATTCTAAATACTCTTCTGGCGTTCGCCTTTGAAACGTCGGTTTATAGTCATCCGCATACAAAATACTCACACCCTTTCTTTTGAAACAACGCTACCTCAATCCTTTAGATTGAGGTAGCGTTGTTTCTATTTCATTAGTTTCTGTAATTCTAAATTTAACTTTAAGACATTCACGCGATCTTCTCCAAACAAGCCGAGGGCAGCGCCTTCCGTTTGATCCTTAATCAATTGATCAAGCTTTTCTTTCGGAATATTCGTTAATTTCGAGATGCGATCTACCTGTACGGAAGCCGCCTTCGGACTAATGTCAGGATCAAGCCCTGAACCTGAATTCGTCACTAAATCTATCGGTACTTCTGTAACTGGAACAGTTGGATTTTTTTCCTTCCAATCTGTAATACTTTTCTCTACTCGTTTCTCTAAATCTGGATTAGACGGTGCATAGTTATTTGAACCAGATGCTTCTGCTTTATATTCTATACTAGAGACACGTCCATGAAAATAACGTGGGTCTGTGAAATTTTGACCGATTAATTTCGAACCAATTACTTCATCTTTATCATTATATATAAGACTTCCATCCGCATTATCCTTCATTACCGCTTGCGCAATACCAGTTACAATAAGCGGGTATACGAGGCCACACAAAACTAAAAATGTAAAAGTAATACGAATAATTGGTGATAGTATACTTTGTTTCTTCGCCATCTTTTTCCCCTCTTCCTTATATGAACAAGCCGACGATCATATCAATTACTTTAATTCCAATGAACGGAACGATAACCCCGCCAAGCCCGTAAATGAGTAAGTTTCGGCTAAGCAGCGCATTCGAACTCATCGGCTTATATGCAATACCTTTCATCGCTAGCGGAATGAGTAATGGAATAATAACCGCATTAAATATTAATGCTGATAAGATTGCTGAAAGCGGTGATGTTAATTTCATAATGTTTAATGCTTCCATTTGCGGAATTGCAAGTGTAAACATTGCTGGAATGATTGCAAAATATTTTGCAATATCATTCGCAATACTAAACGTCGTTAACGCACCACGTGTCATTAACAATTGCTTACCGATTCCTACAACCTCAATAATTTTAGTTGGATTCGAATCTAAATCGATCATATTGGCCGCTTCTTTTGCAGCTGTGGTACCACTATTCATCGCTAATCCAACGTCAGCTTGCGCTAACGCCGGGGCATCATTTGTACCATCACCTGTCATTGCTACAAGTTTCCCTTTATCTTGCTCTGCTTTAATAACCGCAATTTTATCTTCTGGCTTACACTCAGCAACGAATTCATCTACTCCTGCTTCTTTGGCAATTGTTGCTGCTGTTAATGGGTTATCTCCTGTACACATAACCGTTTTAATCCCCATTTGGCGCAATTGTTCAAAACGCTCACGCATACCAGGTTTTACTGTATCCTTTAAATAAATTAAACCGTAAATACGATCATTTACTGCAACTACAAGCGGTGTTCCGCCCTCTTTTGAAATTAAATCTGCTTTTTGATTCACATCTTTCGGAATCGTTCCGCCTTGTGATTGAACCCATTCAATCACGCTACCTACAGCACCTTTTCTTACTTTCGTTCCATCCTGTAAATCAACGCCACTCATTCTCGTTTCTGCTTTAAACGGAACAAATTCACCTTGTTCTGCAAGTTCTCTATTATATGATATAGATTTCGTTTGTACATATTCTATAACTGATCGACCTTCTGGTGTTTCGTCTAAAACTGAGCTAATGGCAGCCCATTTTCCTACTTGCTCAATCGTTTCATTTCCTACAGGGAGCAGTGTATGTGCCATCCGGTTCCCGAAAGTAATCGTACCTGTTTTATCTAAAATAATTGTATTAATATCACCCGCAGCTTCTACTGCTTTCCCTGACATTGCTAGCACATTAAATTTTGTCACACGGTCCATCCCAGCAATACCAATCGCTGATAATAACCCACCAATTGTCGTTGGAATTAAACAAACTAACAACGCTACAAGTACAGCTGTATCAATTTGAAACCCTAAATAATTTGTGAAAATCGGCAACGTCACAACAACGATTAAGAAAATAAGAGTTAAACTCGTTAATACTGTATTTAAAGCAATCTCATTCGGCGTTTTTTGCCGAGCAGCTCCTTCTACTAAAGAAATCATTTTATCAATAAATGATTCACCAGGATTGCTCGTAATTATAATTGTAATCTCATCACTTACGACCATCGTTCCGCCTGTTACGGAACAAAAATCACCGCCCGCCTCTTTTATTACAGGAGCTGATTCCCCTGTAATTGCAGATTCATCTACAGACGCTAATCCTTTAATTACTTCACCATCATTCGGAATCATTTCTCCTTGTTTTACAATAACAACGTCACCTTTTCTCAGATCAGTTGCTGAAACTTGAACAATATCTCCATTTTCTTTTACAACATTTGCAAACACATCTTTCTTCGATTGTTTTAAAGAATCGGCTTGCGCTTTACCACGACCTTCAGCTAACGCTTCTGCAAAGTTAGCAAATAAAACTGTAAATAATAGAATAAGAGAAACTGTTATATTAAACCATCCTGGTACACTATTAGAACTACTTGGAAGAAAGGATAAAATGAACGTAATTATAAAGCCAATTTCCACAATGAACATAATCGGATTCTTTATCATTACTTTCGGATTCAATTTCGCAAAGGATTGTTTCATCGCATGCGTCACGATATCACGATCCAACGTTTTCGCTTGTCTAACCTCATCTTCTACAGCATGTATTTGTGACTGATTTACTTGTTTTTCTTTTACTACTACCGGTCTCATCATTTACCCTCCATTACTTCAATGTAAGAAATTCTGCAATTGGGCCGAGTACTAACATCGGGAAAAATGTTAACGCACCAACAATTACAATCGTTCCGATAAAAATCCCTCCAAATAAACCATTATCTGTACGGAACGTTCCGACTGTTTCTGGTACGACCGTCTTCTCTTTCAACGAAGCTGCCACAGCTAGCATCGTAATTAAACTGAAATAGCGTCCTAAAAACATAACTAAACCAGTCGTAATATTCCAAAACGGTGTATTATCTGCTAATCCTTCAAATCCAGATCCGTTATTCGCAGCTGACGATGTATACTCATATACAACTTGCGTTAAACCGTGGAAACCTGAATGAGAAATTGCATCCGTTCCTAAACTTGTTGAAAGAGCTAATGCTGAAAATCCTAAAATAAGCAATGGATGAAATAAAATCGTTACCGCAATTAATTTCATTTCCTTCCCTTCAATTTTCTTACCTAAAAACTCTGGTGTCCGTCCAACCATTAACCCAGATATGAAGACTGCAATAATTGCATACATAATAATGTTAACAAAGCCTGCTCCAACACCACCGTATACTGTATTTAACATCATATTTACGAGTGGTACTAAACCACCAATTGGTGTTAATGTATCATGCATCGTATTAACTGCTCCTGTTTCAGCAGCTGTCGTTACTGTTGCGTATAGTGAAGAAAATACTGTTCCAAATCGTACTTCTTTTCCTTCTGTACTTCCTTGTACATGTTCAATACCCATTCCATTTAACGCTGGATTCCCATTTAATTCCGCTGTAGTAATCGTTATAAACCCTAGTAAAAACACCATAAATAGTGAAACGAAAAGGATACGTCCTTGTTTTTTATTTCCTACCATTCGTCCGTACGTAAATGGTAGTGCTGTTGGCAATAACATCATAAGCATCATTTGCAAAATATTACTCATTTGTCCTGGATTTTCGAAAGGATGTGTAGAGTTTGCCCCGAAAAATCCACCGCCGTTATTTCCAAGTTCCTTAATGGAAACGAATGATGCAACTGGACCACGTAAAATACTTTGCTTCGCACCATCAATTGTTTGTGCTGTAACTGCCCCGTCTAACGTTTGTGGTACACCAAGTGCGACAAAGACTAGCGCCGCAATAAATGCGATAGGAAGAAAAACTCTCGTTAATGCTCTCGTAAAATCAACGAAAAAGTTACCGAGTTCTTTTCCAGCGAGTCCTCTTATAAAAGCCATAACGAGCGCTAACGTCGTTGCTGGTGCCGCAAACATTAAAAATGTAATCCCGATTAATTGTGATAAATAAGATAAGCCATTTTCACCGCTATAATGCTGTAAGTTTGTATCAGCCATAAAACTAATCGCTGTATTAAAAGCGAGCGTAGGCTCCATTCCTTCAATATGTGCTGGATTTAGCGGCAGCACACCTTGTAATCTGAAAATGAAATATACGACAACAATCATGAATCCATTGAGTAAAACTAATGATAATGCGTACTGTTTCCACGTTTGATTGTATGCTTTTACACCCGTAATTTTAAAAATAAGTTTTTCAAAAGGCCCGAATACTTTATCTAGCTTCTTGCTACCTTGAAAGGCTTTCTCTAAATAAATCCCCATTGGCTTTGCTACTAAAATAAACAAGAGCATTGTAATAACGACTGCAACCCAAATCATAATGAATGATTCCCCCTAATTAAAACTTTTCTGGATTTAATAATGCGTACACTAAGTACACCGTAATCGCTGCAACAATAACCGATAAGGCAATCATCATGATTGCTTCCCTTCTTTCACAACTTTATCTGACCAACTTGCAAGACTTGCCATCGATGCGACTAACCCAACAAAAATCCCGATCATTACAACATCTAACATAACTACCCCTCGCTTTTTTGTTAAAATTTACCATATAGTTATCAAAAAAAGAACACTAAGCTCTACTTAGTGTTCGAAACGAACAACACAAAGTAAACCTCCTCTCTAAACGCTTACGAGGTTAGCTGTCGGATTCGGGCCTAAAGAGTAGCCCTACTTTCAAAATTGAAAGATTCACCCCAAGTGACGATGCACAAAATTGGTTCCCCCGCTCCATTTCTGGAACTCAGCGATTTTAGGTTTTTTTTGGAAATTTCATAAATGATTTATGAGAGTAAATATACTCCTCTATATTTAACTTGTAAAGAGGCAAATTACTGAAAATAAGAAAATATTCCATCATTTAAACGCTTACATTACGTGTTATTAATATTCTTTCATCTGTTTTCTTGTCTTTTCTTTCCTTTTCATAAAAATGATCCTTTAAATATGAAATAAAAAGAGCGAATTACATGAAGTGCATAGCTTGTTGCACTCAGTATTCGCTCTTTTTTCATTCAACCTTTATTCTCCTCGTAAAAATGCACGTAAATTTCTTCCCCGAATATAAACTTGCGACAGTTCTGCATGTAGCTGCTCATATTCGATAATATCTGTTTTTAAATATAAGGCATCTTTCGATGGCAATATTATATATGGCCTTGGAAAAATAGGATCGAGCGCCACCAATTCTTGAACTCGCTCTACCGATGCCACCCAACGATTCGCTATATCTCCTAGTAACAATACCCTCATCTTCGTTTCCCCCGCTCTATTCCAAAAATAAAAAAGAAATATTATCACAGTTCGTAAACACTACAAATTTAGCTCCAATTGTTTCATAGAGCCTGGCTGGATAGCGTTTATTCTTTGTAACAACAGTAATAGGCGCTTGAAAAGAGAAACGAATGCGTTCTGTGAAAAAGCTAACTATCGGAAGCTCATCTCCTAATAAAATTACTTTCTTAATCCGCTCGCAAATACTAGTAAAATCCTGCTCCTTATTACAGCTATAAGTCGAATCAAATCCACAATTCCTAACTTCAGCTGCTATCTCTTCATTTGCTGTAAAAATAATTAACTCATGCTGAAATGCTACTAGCTCTCTTAAACTCTTTATCTTATTTTCTTCTCCAACACAAATAAGCGTTAATTCCATGTACCTCATCCTCCTTAGCATAAAAGAACTCAAACATAGATTGATATTCTCCTATACTAATCAGACCGACGAAGTGATATATCCATCATGGCACCGCCCTCTCTCAAGACGCTTACGAAGTTAGCTGTCGGATTCGGACTTTGAGAGTAGCCCTACTTTCAAAATTGAAAGATTCACCCCTAGTGACAACGCACAAATTGGTTCCTCCGCTCCATAAATTTGGACTCAGCATATTACAAAAATGTATTCTGGCTGATATATTACTCCTGTGTTTGGAAAAAGTAAACAGAAAAAAGCCAGTTGTAAAACTGGCTTTTCCATTCTTTATGCTTATGCTTTATTCAATTTGTACGCAAAATGATTCGTCGGTCCATGACCACTACCAATATTCAACGGCTCTTCAATCGCTATACTAATAAATCGTTTTGCCTCTTGAACTGCCTCTTCAATTGAATCCCCTTTAGCAAGTCCTGCTGTAACTGCAGACGCGAATGTACATCCGCTTCCGTGCGTTTGCTTCGAAGGAATTCGTTCACTTCTAAATTCAATAAACTCTTCTCCATCAAAGAGTAAATCAATTACTTCATTACCTTGATATTCTGCATGTCCGCCCTTCATAAGCACATATTTAGCACCTAATTCGTGCAATACTTTCGCAGCTTCTTTACTATCTTCTATATTTTGAATCTCCATCCCAGTTAACACTTCTGCTTCCGGAACATTCGGTGTTACAACAGTTGCTACTGGTAATAAATATTCCTTTAATGCTTGTACTGCTTCTTGTTGTAATAATGATGCTCCGCCTTTTGCAATCATAACAGGATCTAGCACAATATTATTCCAGCCAAATTTTTTAATATGTTCTGCAACAATTTGAATAATTTCACTACTAAATAGCATCCCTAGTTTCACAGCATCTGGTGTTAAATCCGTACCAATTGAATTCAGCTGTTCCGTAATTCCTTCTAAAGAAACAGGATATACACCTTGAACGCCAAGCGTATTTTGAGCAGTAATTGCTGTAATAGCCGTCATTCCATACACACCAAGCTCTTGGAATGTTTTTAAATCTGCTTGAATTCCAGCGCCGCCTCCGCTATCAGATCCTGCAATCGTTAAAGCTTTATTCACTTTCATCCCACTCATCCTCTTCTATCCAAAATAGCGATGATAAATTGTTTTCGCTTCACTTATATCTTTCGTTCCATGCACAAGTACACGACCATCTTTGAAAGCAACTAATCTCTTTTCTTCAACAGAAAATGATAATAAATATGGATTTACATTCAAATCATTCACGCGATTATTTAGCAATTCTTTATATTGCTCAAAATTCATTTCTTCTTTATGAGGTGGTCTAATTTGAACTGTATTTCTCCCGCATAACACTGCTGTTTTTGAAGTGTTTTCTTTATTCAAATACGGATATAATGCTTGCTCACCACATGATAGACAATTATGTTTACGAAGCTTTTGCACATTCATACATGAATACTCATTTTTCCATACATCAAATGATACAAGCCCCTCTCGAAGCGAGTCATAATCTTCTACTAACAGTTTAAGTGTTTCCGTTACTTGATGAGAAACGACAAGAGATACAGCAGGTGATATAATCCCCGCTGTATCACATGTCGCTCCACCAAGCGGAATCGATTGTAATAAACAAGATAAACATGGCGTTTTGCCTGGAATAATAGTATAAGAAAGACCGTAACTTCCTACACATGCCCCGTAAACCCATGGAATAGAATATTTTTGCGATATATCATTCACAATGAAACGCGTTTCGAAATTATCAGTCGCATCGATAATTACATCAACATTTGTAACGAGTTCTTCTAACTCTTCAGCCGTTACATCTTGAACGAGAGCTTCTACTCTTACTTCACTATTAATCTCTTCTAGACGTTTTTTTGCCGCCACAGCCTTCGGAAGGTTATTCTCTACATCACTCTCTGCATACAATTGCTGTCTTTGTAAATTACTCCAATCCACATAGTCGCGGTCAACAATTGTCACCTTACCAACGCCAGCTCTTACAAACATCTCTGCATTTGCACTACCTAATGCACCTGCACCGATAATAAGTACATGCTTTTCTCTTATCTTTTGTTGTCCTTCTCCCCCAATTGGAGAAAATAGTTCTTGGCGAGAATATCGATTATTCAACTACGCTCATTCCTTCTAAAGGACTACTTGCCGTTGCACAACGTTTACGTGCAATACGGCCTGCTTCAAAGCCTATCCGCCCTGCCTCAATACCTAATTTCATTGCGTATGCCATTTTAATAGGATCTTTTGCCCCCGATACAGCCGTATTTAATAAAACACCATCTGCTCCTAATTCCATCGCAAATGCCGCATCAGCTGGGCTACCAATACCAGCATCCACGATAACTGGTACTGTCGCTTGTTCAATAATGAAACTTAAATTTAATGGATTTACAATACCAAGTCCTGAACCAATCGGTGATGCACCTGGCATAATGGCATGCACGCCAAGTTCTTGTAATTTACGCGCTAATACAACATCATCAGATGTGTACGGTAGAACGATAAATCCTTCTTCAAGTAACATTTCAGATGCTTTTAACGTTTCTACCGGATCAGGTAATAACGTTCTATCATCACCAATAACTTCTACTTTTATCATGTCACAAAGTCCAGAAGCTTTTGCTAATTTCGCAATTCGAACAGCTTCTTCAGCATTTTTTGCTCCTGCTGTATTTGGTAATAACGTATATTTTTTCACATCAAGTTTCTCTAATAAATTAGGTTGCTTCGCATCAAATATATCCATGCGACGTACTGCGAACGTTAAAATTTCAGCCTCAGAAACGTCAATTGCTTTTTGCTGTACATCAAAATCAGAGAATTTCCCTGTTCCTAATAAAAGTCTAGAATGAAATGAAAATGGTCCAATGTTTAACATAATCAACCGCCTCCTACGAAAGTTACAATCTCAATTTGGTCTCCATCAAAAACTGATGTATCTTTATGATCATCTTTTTGTAAAATATCTTTATTACGCTCTACTACAACAATTCTGTTATCTAATTCTAAATGTGTAAGTAGCTCAGCTACTGTTTCCACACTCACTGGTACTTCAATTTGATTACCATTAATTTTTAAATTCAAACTTCCATCCCCTTTCTAAACCGATTTAGAAAGCAATGAATCTAGCAGATGATTCTCCTGCTTTCCTTCTATTAAATCAGCCATATACTGACCCGAAACAGGACTTAATAAAATACCGTTTCGATAATGTCCAGTACAAGCATATAAACCTTTTATTTCTTCATGCTCTCCCATATAAGGAGCTTCATGATTCGATTGTGGCCTTAATCCTGCCCATGTACTTTCCCACTCTGCTTCTTTTAAAGCAGGCAATATCGTATAAGCACGCTCTAATATGGAAGTAATACTTTCTGGTTGTACAGATTTATTGAACGTATTAGGCTTCATCGTTGCCCCAATCACATAACGGCCACCGCGCTTCGGCGTAATATAAAACCGCTCTTGGAAAATAGGAGCTTTCAAGAGAGGTTTCCTGCTTCTTACTGCAACAACCTCTCCCTTAACAGGATATGTACCCCAATCACTATGGAAATAATGTAGTAATTTCGTACTCCATGACCCTCCAGCGATAACGACTTTTTCGCATGTGATTACACCTTCACTCGTAACAATCCCAGTCACTTTATTATTCTCAATACGAATATCAAACACTTCTGTTTGTTCATATATGTCAGCTCCAGAAAATGCCGCGGAATGCGCGAATGCTTTCGTAAGCTCTGGCGCAATAACGTGACCATCTTTCGGATAATATACCGCTCCTATAATTGACTCGGATAGAAACGGCTCTTTTTCCCGTAAATGGTCCCCCGTTAGAAAATAGGAATCTTCACCTGTTTTCTGTTGCCAATCCATAATATGAAGAATTCTTTCCTTCTCATCTTCATTTTGGGCAATGCGATAAATGCCTTTTTCCTCATACCCAATATCGATGCCTGTCTTTTCACGTAAAACTTCTGCAAGTTGTGGAAATATAGCACGGCTTTCTCTAGCAAGCTCAAACAGCGGATCATATTCATCCCATTCTGCCTGAACACCGAGCAAACCAGCAGCTGCTTTCGAAGCTTCAGATGCGATTCTTTGTTTCTCTATAATCGCTACTTTATGCCCTCTTTCTGCTAGAAAGTGTGCAACTGAGCTACCAATTACACCTCCGCCAATAATCGCTACATCATACTTCTTACACATGTTTTTCCGCCCACTTTCTTATTGATTCCTTATAAGATTTCGCTCTGCTATACGGGTTACTACTACTTACAATTCCAGACATAACAGCAATTCCACTTACTTCACTTGCAAGAACATCCCTTGTATTTTCAGGAGTAATTCCTCCAATAGCTATAATCGGTATCGATAAGCTCTTTGCAATGTCCGAAATTTCCTCTAACCCTCTCGCCGGCACACCTTTTTTGCACTCTGTTGGGAATACATGACCATAAACGAGCGAATCAGCCCCATTCTTAAAAGCCTCTATCGCTTCTTCTAAAGAATGTACGGAATAACCAACATGCAAATACGAAAACCTTTCTTTCACTGACCTTACATCTGTACTTCGATACCCTAGCTGTACACGCGGGACATTTAATAAAACAGCAATATCAATTCGGTCATTTATAACAAGTTTAGATGCCGGAAAGCCTTTTTTTAAAAGGCTTTCCACCCCTTCATATAATTCCTTCGTACTTTTCTCACGCTCACGAATATGCAAATAATCAATCTCACTCTCAATTTGCATCGCTACATTCACTAACTCTTCGAATGGCATGTGACCATTTGAGATTACATGGAGCTCATTTTTCATATTCATTCGCCTACTTTAAAATGTTTTCGAATAATTCATCGGCTGGAACGATTTCTTTCGTCATTCCTTTTTCTTTCAGCCATTTATTTTGTTTCTCCCATGACTCTTTTGAATCTGATAAGAATGGCTCATCTTTCGTTTCCATCTTCTCTAATAAAATTTTCATACTTTCTTTTTCAACTTCTGGTACAAGCGGGAAATTTTCTTTTTCTTGATGATTTAATAAAATATTTAATGCTTCATCCGGATTTTTCTTCATGAAATCATATCCTTTTTTCGCACCACGTAAAAAGGCCTGTAATGCTTCTTTATCCTTTTTCAAAGTTTTATCACCTGTTACAAATACAAGTTCATGATAATTCGGTACACCGTAATCAGCTGGATTAAAGTACGCCGGCTCATGACCCTCATGACGCATAACAGGTACTTCATGGTTAATATATGCTCCTGTTACAGCATCTACTTTTTTCGTAATTAGCGCTGGTACTAAATCGAATCCAACATCAACTACTTTTACTGTATCTGGATTACCACCATCTTCTTTTATCATCGTTTTTAAATATGCTTCACTTAAAGGGGTTCCAGAATATCCAACTGTTTTTCCTTCTAAGTCTTTCGGTGATTGAATGCCTGCTGATTTCAGCGATACGACATGATTTAACGGTGAACGCACGACAGCTCCAATTGATTTCACTGGAATTTGTTCATTTGCTCTAGCCATAACAACATCTGGCTGATAATACAAGCCAACTGTCACTTTTCCTGCTGCAGCTAACGTTAATGGATCAGTCGGATTAGAAGGGAATTTAATATTTACCTTTACTCCTTCTTCTTTAAAGTAGCCTTTTTCAATGGCTGCATAAATAAAGCTATGCACCGCATTTGGATACCAATCAAGCATGACCGTTATTTCTTTCTCTTTTTTACTCTTATCTGATGCTGAATTACTCGAGCACCCTGCAATCATTGCAACTAATAATGTAAACACAAAGATGCGTTTTAATAATTTCATGAATATTTCCTCCAACTAATGAATTTCTTTTCTAATATAGAAATAAGTATGACGAAAAAAATAGCTAACAATGATAGCAATACAATTGGTGCAAATACACCAGCTCCGTCTAACTGCGTCATCATCCTTTTACTGAAATATCCAAGCCCAGCTTGTGCACCGAGCCATTCTCCAATTGCTGCCCCGATAACACTAAGCGGAACTGCAATTTTTAACGCTGAGAAAAAGTAAGGAAGAGCAGATGGCAACTTTAGCTTTAGAAAAATATCTTTTTTTGTTGCACCATACGTAACTAAGAGCTCCTCCCATTCTTTCTTCGTACTACGCAGTCCATCATACGTATTTACCGCAATTGGGAAAAACGTAATTAAGACAGTGACAACAACCTTGCTCCAAATGGTATATCCAAACCATAAAACAAATAGTGGCGCAAGTGCTGTAATCGGGATTGTTTGAGAAGCTACTAATAATGGATAAAATGCTCTTTCCATCCACGTACTCGCATTCATTAACATCGCTAGCCCTACGCCCAGTACGATAGAAATAACAACGCCTATTAAAACGACGTACAACGTTGCAGGTAAATGAACGGTAAATAATATATCTTTCAGCGCCCATATCTTCATTACAATTGCAGAAGGTGATGGCAAAATGTACATCTCATCTACAATTCTTGCGCCTACTTCCCATAGAGCAAGTAAAATTCCACTTAATATGAGGGCAGGTAATAACTCCTTCAAGCGATTAATCATACGAGTACCTGCCTTTGTAACATACTAAGGATCTCTTCTTTAAGCGCTAACACTTCAGGCTTATATAAATCTTTTCTTGTTCGGTTACGATCAAGCGGCACAATTCGCTCAGTTAAAGTTGCTATCGGTTGATTTTCTACAACCAAAATTCGATTAGAAAGAAACAATGCTTCTTCAACATCATGAGTGATAAATAAAATTGTTTTTTCCCACTCTTTCCATTGTTCAAACAACCATTCTTGCAAAGATGCCTTCGTTAAAGCGTCCAATGCACTAAAAGGTTCATCTAACAATAATATCTCCCCGCCTGTTAATAAAGTTCGGATAAAAGATACGCGTTGCCTCATACCACCAGATAAATCTTTCGGATATTTTTTCTCGTACCCTTGTAAACCAAATTTATGTAACAGTTCTTTCGCTTTTACTTGTGCTTCTTTCTTCTCCACACCTTGGCACTCTAGCGGTAAAGCCGCATTCTCAATAATCGTCCTCCACGGCAAGAGCATATCTTTTTGGGGCATATACCCTACAGGATGACTCTTTGTTTCTGTCAGCTCTATCTGTCCAGTACTTGCCTCTTCTAAGCCTGTAATAAGGCGAAACAAAGTACTTTTCCCGCACCCACTCGGTCCGATAATACTTACAAACTCTTTATCTTGTATAGAAGCATTTAATTCATCGATAATTGGTTTCTCATCATAATGAAAGGAAACATTATGAAACTGTAGTATGTTCTTGCTCCTCAAAACCCCACATCTCCTTACGATAGGCCATATCCCAGAATAAATATTCAAATCGGCTGGAATATAAGAAAATCTCCTCTAATCGATCTAGCTCTTTCTCTGACTTTCCAACTGCCATTTCATTTAATAAATCTATTAACCAAATACAAAGGTTACCGTATTCTTCAGAACTATATCCTTGAATCCACTCTCCAAAGAACTCATGATCTCTTGCTCCAGGAATATCATTTAAACGCTTTCCAATCTCCCAATAGCTCCACATACATGGAAGTAAAGCTGATATTAATTCTGCAAGTGTGCCATTTTGAGATACAGACATCATGTAATTTGTATAGGCTAAATTTTTAGCAGATGGTTTCGCAGATTCCATCTCTTGTGCGGAAATGCCAAGTCTTTTTGCATATTGTTTATGAATCGTCATTTCACCATTTAAAATCCCATCAATTTGCTCTGCAAATTTTGCCATAACTTGTGGATTCGTTGCCTTTACAACCCCAATTGCATATAGCTTTGCATAATCTAACAAATATAAATAATCTTGAATAATATAGTACTGGAATTTGTCTTTTTCCAACGTACCATCCCCCATACCTACTACAAACGGATGATTATGACTTTTCTCCCAAACAGGCTGCACCGTATCAAATAATCTTTCACAAAATTTCATTAATAATTCCCCTTCCTATATATCTATTTATCTCAATAAAAAAACCACTTCTGTATATAAGAAGTGGTTACAGCAAATAAAATTATAATTTATTCGTTGTTCCACTTCCCTTCGCTAGTATTATCTAGATCAGGTGTTGTAAGGGTTAAGGATTATTCCTCTCTCAGCACGAAAAGCACCCCTAGTGGTATTAATATGAAATTTTCAAATAAAAAAGCCCCGTTTCTATACGCAAAGAAACGGGGACTCGTTGTTAATGTCCGAATTGCTTCCCTACGCTAGCATAATCTAGATCAGGTAATAAAAAGGATCAAAGGCTTACGGCCCTAATCTCAGCTGGCAACACCAGCCCTCCTAGCAAACTATAAAATTATCACTGTCAGTATAACACCGCCATAAGACATCATCAACTGTTTTAATTTTCTTAATTGCGAATTAATTCTTAACGTGTTAAACAAATATAAATGCGACCCCACAAATGATATATACAATATTTATATACGAATCTCTCTTCTAACATTATTTTTATTGATTTCATATTACATTTATGTGAATACGACCAATATATTATATCTTTATACTATAATAAAATTACAACTATACAACTAGAGGAGGTCTTTATTACATGAATATGAAAGCTACAGCTTTAACAGCAACTACTATCGCAATTGCTTCTTTACTTCCTTCTATGGGAGAATCCGATATACAAACAGCGGCTGCTAAGCAACCATCTACAGTAAAAACTGGATATGTAAAAATTGACAACGTTGCACTACATCAAAATAACCATGCAGACAGTGCAATAATTGATAACATTCGATTTAATAGCCCTGTTACTATTCTTGAGACAACTCAAGATTGGTATAAAGTATCTGTTAACAACAAAACAGGCTATATGAAAAAGGATGCAATTCTATTCAAAAAAAATGTTCAACCAAAAAATCAATATATCGTAAATGCAAACGCATTAAACGTTCGTTCTGAACCTAATACAGAGTCTTCTATTCTAGATATATTACCAAATGGTCAATTCATTACCATTCAAGGTGAACAAGGGGATTGGTACAAAATATTACATAACGGTCAAATTGGATACGTACAAAAAACATTTGTATCTAATGGATCCACACCTCTAGTAAAAGGTGTAACTGTACAAGGTTCTCCTTCTTATACTGTTGCAACACCAAAATTAAATGTACGTAGCAATGCTAGTACAAGTAGCACTCTACTTGGCTCATTACAAAATGGTACACAAGTACAAGTAGTAGAAACGGTAGGTACTTGGTATAAAATTCGTTTTGGCACAGGATACGGATATGTAGCGAAACACTATGTAGTGCAAAATCAAAGTCAAGCACAAGCTAAAACAGCTCAACCTGCATCAATTCCAGCAGTTTTCAAATTCCCTACTCAAGGGAAAATCAGCTCCACTTTTGATATGCGCTGGGAGCAAATGCATTATGGTATAGATATAGCAGCACAAGGAAATGTCTCTATTCAAGCTGCTGCTGCGGGTAAGGTTGTGAAATCTTATTATTCGGCTAGCTACGGCAATGTCGTGTTCATCGCCCATCAAATAAATGGGAAATTATATACAACAGTTTATGCTCATATGAAGGATCGCACTGTACAAGCTGGTGATCAAGTACAAACTGGACAATTAGTAGGTCATATGGGAAACACAGGTCATTCATATGGGCAACATCTCCATTTTGAATTACATAATGGGGAATGGAATTTTGAAAAAACAAATGCAGTAAACCCACTGCCATATTTAGTTAGGTAAATTATATGCCACGCAATATACCTCTCTTTATTGAATACCTGGCCTTTTTAGGTTTAATCTGTTGTTTAATCATTTATAATACGAACACTGTATTCTTATCTATTATTATTGCTTTTGTTGCTTTAGAAATCATTATGGAAGCATTACAAATGCGGCTAAAACAAAAAATTGCCCATATTTATAATGCAATTTTTCTTTTGAGTGCTCTTATAACAAATATAATTAATAATGGTTTTTATTTATCTACCGTACTTCCTGTATTCTTTATAGGTGTTTTATTATTCATAGCTAGATACGTTCATGTTCCTAATAACCAAAAACATGAACAAGAAGCTTAGAAAGAGGGGACACTGTGTACCCATCTTTCAAAGATAATCCAATGAAATATATATTGAATTTATATGAAAAAATGAATACTTTTTTTGGTATACAAGGAAGTTATACTGCACAACTTCTCCTTTATGGAATGTTATTTCTTATCTTAGTTACTTTATCCTTGCTTTACTAACAAAAAAGGATCTCACATAAACTTGAGATCCTTTTTAATTTATATTAATTTTTAATATGTAAAATATGGTTTATCCACAAGCATATTTTTCATAAATAAAACTAAGATTATATTTTTTCTCTAAGCTCATTCTTTGTTCATCGTCGCACCAATAGAAAAGAATATCATGAATCGTTGCATAACGCTTATTTTTAAGAAATAGTTTAAAGAATGATGGTAAACAATCATGTAATTGTATAAATATATAATTGCGTAGTATTTCTTCTTTGTATTCAATTCCCTTACAAATATACAGTAATTCTTCACAATAATATGCATGCTGTGGAACTTGGATCATTTCGAAAAATGGTACATATGATAGTAACTTTCCAATAAAATGACCATACCGATCCATTACCCCTATCGTCATATGCTCCATCATTTCTTTCATCACATATAAATAATCATCTACATGAGTTGTCTTTAAAGGGTCTAATCGATCGGAAATTTGAGAAAGTACAGCTCTTTGACAAGCTAAAACTGCCTGACTAGGTCCATAATATGATAGGAAGTCTGTACACTTACGATACTTTCGTAATAAGTCATGTGTATATAAATCATACACAAAAGTATTACAATACATTGCTAGACTCATCATATCACTATTTAATTGCTCTTTTGATAGTGTTTTCGCTCGCTTACACATATAAAAGAATGTAAATTCCAATACTTCTTTATGAGATAATAGATGTTTACAATTTGTTATACATTTCTCATTAAATTTAACTCGATCCCAAATTTCTACATCCTCAGCTGTTAATTCACCAATACGATATTTAATAATTAAATAGTTTAAAGCAACTGCTTTCGTCAAAAGATCCCATGTTTCATACTCCAATGAAGTTTGGACAAATTCATCTAGTCCTTGGGCTATCATAAAAGCATTTGCCTCTTCATACCAACCAATCTCTTGACATAAACGAAGAATACGTACTAGAGTTGGAATTTCATCTTTATGAAACTGCGGTAAATTCTTTACTTTATTCATGCCATATACGATAAATGCAGCTAAATTTTCTTCTTTATAAAATTCTTTTTCTTTCCATACTAATATAGTTCGCTCTTTCCCTTCACCTTTTGGATGACAAGGTACAAGCAAAGAAAATAACTCAGCGAAATTATTTGGTTCTATATATGTATCTGTAACCAAATTCCAATTTGGATCGCCCTGTACAGCCCTCATATAATTCCCCTTCCCTTTTTATCCCGCATTAACGGGCAGTAAGACTCCCACCTCAAAATTCAGCGAATGCGAGGAAGTTAGGTGGGCGATAAAACTGCCCGTAAAAGCCCGATTGGTTCAACTAATAATTATTGGGGGATGGCCCCCCCCCAATAATTAAAGTTTCACTTTATCTATGTAGGAAATATTAATTCATTATTACATCATTAACAATGAATATTGTTATATTCAAAATCTATCATAATACTTATATCTCTCAGTATATCATTTTTTCTCTTATTAAAAATTAGGAATGACAAATTTAAAAAAACTGTCAAAAATATTGACTCTATACTTATTATATAATGTCTCAGATACATCACGCTAATATATTAGTTTAATCCATATATACTAGAATAATGTATCTGATCTTTATACATAATTTATTCCGTATGCTCCGAGATTTCACTTAAAGCAAACCCTGCTTGATCATCTGCTGATTTTCTTATAGCTAAATCACCTAGTGCTAGCATCCCAACAAGTTGACCGCTCTCGACTACCGGTAACCGTCTAATTTGATATTGTGCCATTAATTCTGTAGCTTTTTCAATAGAATCATCTGGAGAAACTGAAACAATGTTTGTTGTCATTACATTTGTAATTTGATTAGATCCAGGATGTTTTTCAGCAATCCCACGAACAACTAAGTCTCGATCAGTAACAAGCCCAACAACTTGTTGATTTTCAATAACAGGAATCAATCCAACCGATTCTTCCTTCATTTTTACAGCTGCCTCATATACATTGTCTAATGGTGTACAATGTACGATATGAGTACTCATAAGTTCTCTAACTTGTGTCATTTTTCATCTCCTCCTTTTAATACATACCATAGCTTTTCCTAAATCCCTTTATTTATTTGAGGAAAATAAGGTGATAAAAAGAGGCTTATACATAATAAAAAAGAGTCAGCAATATGCTGACTCTTTTTTTATGACCCGTACGGGATTCGAACCCGTGTTACCGCCGTGAAAGGGCGGTGTCTTAACCACTTGACCAACGGGCCATGGCTCCGCAGGTAGGACTCGAACCTACGACCGATCGGTTAACAGCCGATAGCTCTACCACTGAGCTACTGCGGAATATATATGGTGGGCCTAAATGGACTCGAACCATCGACCTCACGCTTATCAGGCGTGCGCTCTAACCAGCTGAGCTATAGGCCCATATAATTTACAGGGGCAGTAGGAATTGAACCCACACTGGAGGTTTTGGAGACCTCAGTTCTACCTTTAAACTATGCCCCTAAATGGTGCCGGCTAGAGGACTTGAACCCCCAACCTACTGATTACAAGTCAGTTGCTCTACCAATTGAGCTAAGCCGGCATAAATAAAAAAAAATAAAAAAAATGGTGGCTCGGGACGGAATCGAACCGCCGACACGAGGATTTTCAGTCCTCTGCTCTACCGACTGAGCTACCGAGCCAACATAAAATGGCGGTCCCGACCGGGGTCGAACCGGCGATCTCCTGCGTGACAGGCAGGCATGTTAACCACTACACCACGGGACCATTTGGTTGCGGGGACAGGATTTGAACCTGCGACCTTCGGGTTATGAGCCCGACGAGCTACCGTACTGCTCCACCCCGCGACGATATTATGTTTTAAAAATAAATGGAGGAGGTAGAGGGATTCGAACCCCCGCGCGACTCTCGCCGCCTGTCGGTTTTCAAGACCGATCCCTTCAGCCGAACTTGGGTATACCTCCATGAAGGAAAAAATTAATATCTTATTCATTTTTATATGTAACTAAACCACTTTTTAAAAAAATGGAGGAGGTAGAGGGATTCGAACCCCCGCGCGACTCTCGCCGCCTGTCGGTTTTCAAGACCGATCCCTTCAGCCGAACTTGGGTATACCTCCGACATATAAAAAATAAGTGGAGCCTAGCGGGATCGAACCGCTGACCTCCTGCGTGCAAGGCAGGCGCTCTCCCAGCTGAGCTAAGGCCCCATGTTTTTGGGAAAATCGGGAAGACAGGATTTGAACCTGCGACCCCCTGGTCCCAAACCAGGTGCTCTACCAAGCTGAGCCACTTCCCGTTAATAAAAG
>NZ_JAFEMR010000017.1:0-117270 GCF_016892495.1 Bacillus sp. RIT 809
GATACGGTCTTTTTTGTTTAATGAATAGTGTGTAACCTTAGATTTATGAAAATGTGACGGCACCTCATTTATTAATGTTACTTGATAAGTAGAGAAATGGGGGGGAATTGTGATGTAAGAATTTTCTTGTCCTCTTTTTTCTATTAATTATTGAACATAAAAAGCTTTAGGACTTTGCAGAGCTTTTTCTACCTCTTCTTGTGTGAGAATAGGATTAGGAATTGCTGGTACTATCGGAAGCATTAGATCATTTTCTTCGTTACTATGACCTGTAGGATCATTTGGACAACAAGGTGCTGTGCTTTCTATATTGTTTCCTACCATTCTAGCAAATAATGCATGTCCGATTTCATGAGCAAGTAACAAATGATCTGCTTCATCAGTGACAACAATATTAGCTTGAAAATCAGTTATTTCACCATTCTGAACAATCGGTACATACGAAGTGCATCCAGAGCTTTCTCCATCTGCTAATCTATTTCCTCCGACAAAAAATAATCCAATCCATTCGTTAACTCCTTGAGTATCTGGATTAAAACAGTCAATTTTATCTGCGGAATACTCTTCATTGGTATAGGCAAATCAATAGTCTTGAGCTCCTATAAACATTTGAGCAAGTCTATCATTACTACTATTAGCACTTGGGGCAACAAATATATTTAAGCCTACATAATATGCCATTTACTGATCTCCTTAAAATAGATTCGCAATAAACTATTTAGAGAGAGTAGATATGGATTGTACACTTTTTGTAACGGTATTTGCTGAGTTTTTGTATAATATAATCATGTGAAGTTAACATAACTTATTGTATCAATAGTATATATTTGCGTAGAATATCCATTTTAAGGTTTTGAAGTACCCCCCTAAATGAAAAATTTATTTCTCTAAAGTTAGTTACTTAGTGAAGTCTGCTCATTTTTTCGTATTAGGGAAGAAGGTACTTTTTAACTTGATGGGTATGGGGTAGTACCCCTTTTAGCAAAACCGGAGTGGGAATGATGAGTATAAATAGTTTTGTGGGATTGATAAAGGACGAATTATTAAAAGAGGTAAGCATAAGAAGTGAGGATGAATTCGAGCCTGTAGTAGTTAAAGATATTCCTAGACTTTGGAAGTGTTTAGGGACAGGTAATTATGCCGCAGTATTTATGCACAAAGAATACAAAGATTGGGTAGTGAAAGTTTACGCGCGAGAAGGAGAAGGAATTGAAAAAGAGTCAGAAGTATACCGAAGAATCGGAAATCATCCTTCTTATTCGAAGCTTATATATAAAGGGGGAAATTTCATAGTATTGAAACGTTTAAAAGAAATTACCTTATACGATGCTATTCATAAGGGGATTAAAATTCCGAAGCAGGTAATCCTGGATATCAATGAAGCTATAGAGTATGCAAGGGAGCAAGGATTAACTCCTTGTGATGTTCACGGGAAAAATGTGATGATGGAAAACGGAAGGGGATATGTAGTCGATGTATCTGATTTCTTAAAAACAAAAGAAGATAGTAAGTGGAGAGACCTAGAAAAGGCATATTTTACATTTTACTTGCCGTTCATTTATAAATTGCCTTTCCCTGTTAAAATACCGTATTTCATGTTAAACATTGTTAGACGTTCATATAGAAAATATAAGAAGCTTAAAAAGAAATTCAAATTGTAAAAGGACCACATACTTATCTTTAGGTTAGATAAGTGAACCACTAGTAAACAAAAGGACCGTACATTTTAGATATGTCTAATATGTACGGTCCTAATTTTATAACTTCATAAAGTAATTTATTTATAAAATGATTGTAACATTTGTATATAATACTGACATTATTATTATGAGAAGTAAATCTTCTTGTTTTAATAGAATATACCATTTCAGTACATTTCATTTTAAACATATTGATGTACTATAGTTCTAAACAAATCACAATAACGGATTAGAAGGGGAATAAACTATGTACACAGACTCAATTGAGTATTAAAATTTTAATCTAATTTACCTTTGCATAGATGCAGGTATCAGTTAGTTTTTTACTGTCAGCTGAAAGATCTTCATTACGTAATATCCCTTCAAGCTCAAAACCTAATTTTTCAGGGATCGTACGACTTTTAGTGTTATTAGATTCACATCGTATTTCAATCCTTCTAAATTTGAGTAACTGAAATCCAAGGTTTGTTAACTCACTTACTGCTTCTGTCATATATCCATTGCCACTAAATTGCGTGTTAATCCAGTATCCAATTTCACATTTAGAAATCTTCCAATTAATTCCGTGAAGGCTAGCAGTTCCAATAAAATCATTAGTATCCTTATGATAGATAAGATAGCGAAAGCTTTCTCTTTTCAAAAAATCTATATGGGCATTTCTTAGGATAATTTCCGTTTCTTCAACAGTAGGAATTGACTGGAATAAAAGCAACCATTGTTTTAACTCATTAATTGAATCCTTAATAGCTTGGTATACGACATTCCCGTCATCCGCTTGAAGTGGCGCTCGAAGAATTAGTCTGTCTGTTTCTATTTGTAACGGAACATCTAATAAAATAGGATTCATATAATTTCTCCTCTCAAAAACTTTAAATTATGACGTAATAAAAAAACTTTCACCCCAAGGAAATAATTCTTGAGGACGAGAGTGTACCACCTCAGTTTGTTGATATGTCACCATATCAACCTCTTCGGTTACGTTACTATAATAAATAAATTAAAAAATACCCTAGCTCACTAACAGGAGATCCTGTCACAGCATCACTATAAGTTATTATAGAACCGTGCGAAGCTCCTAGTCTTTCTTCATTAAGAACTTGATATGTAGCAATACAGTAAAGCCTATCTCCCATAAAGGGACCTCCTAAAAATTAGTAAACAATAAATATATATTCAATTAATCACTTAGAAATCCCTTTTCACATATTGAAAACTAAACTGCCAGTTGGTACAAAAAAATGGCTACCGAAGCAGCCTTAGGTTGTTCAACTAATGCATGCGTTAGTTGAATAAGGAATTATTATTTTTCATATATTAGATTTCGATTTTTACCTTTTGCATAATGGGGTAGTACCACACATCCATCAACTTAACGTATATTTTTATACAAAATGCGGTCTTTCCACGTAGTTTTTTATTATCTTTTATAGATGTTATAAAAGTAGGCACATCAAATAAACCCTGACGGGTTTCAAATTTTTCGCTATGCTACCTGATGGGCAGAAGTGGTATACTCATACACAACACCTAAAATATCAAAGACTGTTTTTTTCTCATATCTGTGAGATTTTCTTCCGTTTCGCTGTAGGAGGTTAAACAGACGAAGGAGAATCTTTGATAATTCTTGGGTGTTTTTATGTAGTGCTTGATGAAAAAGTAAGAAATAATCTTTAATTATGTACATCGCTTTATATTCACTTAGTTCTTTCTGTTTCTTACGTAACAGGAGTTCTCTCATTTTAAACATAGTAGAAGAACATAATAGGATACTAATGAGTTGTCCATAAAGGTGGCATTCTAATCGCTCTTGTTTAATAGATTTACAACGATGAATTCGAAACCAAGATTTCCATATTTTAAATAACAGCTCAATTTGCCAACGCAGTGAATATAAATCATAGATTTTCTCTTTCGGTACCCATTCCGTAGGAATGTTTGTCATATATACCGTAATTCCTTGTAAAAGTTTCGTACGCTCTGTATATGTAATCCCTTTTTTCTTTTCACGAATAGCTCGATCATGTAGACGTTTCTGTTTTTGCTCCTCTGTACATCTATAAACCACAATGCGAGTGGGTAGTTTGTCTTTGCTCCCTACATATACATCATGTAATTCATACACTTGGCCAGGTTGTAATTGGTTCATGATGTCTTCCAAATGAATTTGTATATATACCGGTCTCAATTGAGCAGGTTTTGTTTTAAATACCACTGTTTCGAATTCTTTTCTATATATTTTAGTTGGTAATTTAAGACGCGATAAATAATACCCTTCCTTATCTTGGATCGATTTAAAGTCTTGTAAACGAAAATACCCTAAGTCACGAATATATAGTTCATTCTTTTGTGTCATGTCCATTCGAGTCGCCCCATATGCCTGATCACTTCGTTTTCCTGGTTCAATTTTCACATCAGAAAACTCTCCACTCAACAAGTCATACTCTAATTGAATTTTCACACCAGCTGTATGACTACAGCCTCCGGCACCAGGATAAGTAGCTGCGAATCGATCTGGAACTTGAAAGGTTGTAGAATCAAGGATGCGAATCCGCTCAAAGTAAGCAGAAAGAGAATGAGAAATTGTAGATGATCCTCCAATTTTAGCTTGTAGAAGTGTAGTAAATACATTTCGAAAGAAGGCTACAGAAGCCGAGTTAAATCGTCGATTCAGTCCCTCAGGACTTAATAAAATTCCTGTTGAAGTTTCTAATTGACTACAAAGTTGAGTAAGAGAGGTTGTAGCGATTTGTTGATTTAACCATACACACAAAGATAAAAAATGGTGCCCATGGCACTTACGTTTTCGTTTCATTCCACCTGCTTCTATAGCTAATTGATTAAGTGTAGCGGGAGACATATATCGATATAACTCTTCGGCAAATAAAGACAGCTCTTGTTTTTGATGCATATTCATAAAAAGCACGTCACCCTTTCTCATTAACATAAGAGAATAGTAACGTGCTTTTAAGTTTAAGAATAGTCTAAATCCTTAAGTTGATGGATGTGGGGTAGTACCACATCGCCGTCAAGTTAAGAAAAGCAAATAACCCAAAACGAAAAAATGAGCTTTTTTGTTACTAGTTAGTACAAAATTTCGTTCTGGGGGTACTATAAAATTTTAGCTTGATGGGCATGTGGTACTACCCCATCGCTATCAACCTAAAGAATCAAAATCCCCAATAACGAAAATTCTATTCATTATTGACTACCTATAATGTTACGTTATGTAAACCTGACATGTATACTATATACATTCAAAATTGAATTTAAGTAGGCTACTAGGCATACATCCAATCTAAGCTTTGACCCTGAGCATAAAATTAGTTATAAGTCTAATTTCAATAAGGAGTGAACCTCGAATCATGGTATATATACGACAAATGCCACTCTATGCCCAGAGTCCTTGGGGTCTTCAAAATTGTTTATTTCGGTTCACGTATCTGTCGCTTAGAAACGGAGACAATTTCTGGTTTTTTTTGACGACTGTTGGACACGAAAGAGTTTATGGCTATAGGTTTTTCGGCGGAAGATGGAATCATTATTCGGTTGCTATAAACGATATTGTTTCCTTCCATTGTTCTCCTCCGACTCCAACTCTATATTAAAACACTACGCCTGACCTTCGTAATCTGAACTAACTCATTAGATTTCCATCCCGAACATAAAGTGTAGAACTTCCGAGAACGAGAATTATGTAAATGAGCTGTCCATATGGGCGGCTTATTGTATTTTTTTGCTTAGCGTGTTTTTTTTCAAAAATGCTGGCGGTACCAAAATATTACTTAACATGGTAAAATAATATTCGGATGGGAGTCCAATACATATTATTAAAATTAAAGTGGTTCAAGTCGGAGGGAGGCACCTTTGGGTGTCTTTTTTTACGACAATACATCAAAATTTTCTTTTTTACAAATGGTAAAGAGAATTTTGCTTTTTATCTTTTATTAATGATGATATTTAATTTTTAGCACTATAAATGTTAGTCAGGCATATATTGTAGCATTGGAATAGGTTTCGCTCACTTATTTCATTTTACTTTACTTTACTTTATAATTTTCTTGTTCAAGAACACCAAAACGGGCATTGGTGTTCTCTTTCAGTAGATTAATTTTGAACAATAAGAAGTTCTCTTATTTACAAATTTATAAAATAAAGAAGCACTCAAAATGAGTGCCTCTTTGGTTTATACTCGTACTTGTTGTACTTGTAAAACTTTTAAAGTAAGATCTAGTACAATTTTTTCACGAAAAGTTTCAAATGGCTCATTTAATTCACTGGGTCTACTCGTACTTGTTGTACTTGTAAAACTTTTAAAGTAAGATCTAGTACAATTTTTTCACGAAGAGTCTCAAATGGCTCGTTTAATTCTGTTGGACAAGGGGAAAAGTCTAATTCGAAAAATTGAGCGCTGACTAATTCGCAATATGGTTGTTCGTTATAAAAAACTGTATTTTCGAAGAAGTATTTGTCTAAACGTGGTAAATCACCGTTATTAGGATTAATAAAGTGAGAAGTAGTATCTGAAGAAGCAGCTACTAAAGCTTGTGATAGAAAATCACCAGCCGTTAAATCAGCAAAACCAGAAAATGGAACATTTGCAATACGGTCATATAGCACTCCATTACACTCATCATTTGCATATTCAATATTTTTACGAATATATCCTTGTACAAATAATTTTGCTCTTGTAACTCGGCGATAATTTGTACCTGGTACTGGAGTAAATGCTACAGGAACTAACTTACATTGTGTTAAAAATGCATTTTTTAAGATACGTTTAATTTCAACTGCTGGAGGATCTAATGAAATATCAGATTCTACAACAATTTGAATCGTTCTTTCTGCTAATACAACTGGTACCTTTACAATCGGTGCTCCTGGAGTAGTAATTGGTGTTGCAGCTGCATCACTTAATGGTGTTTGAGTTTGTCCATTTACCTGACAAGGTACATTAATTGGACATTGTTCGCTCATATTATCTAATCTCCTTTTTGAAATTACTTTAGATTTTTAAAACCATTCAATGTCAATATATTCGTTTTTTTCATTTATGTATGAGCATGTATACTAGTTTTTGAAATTTATTTATTGAGGTTTGTTAATGTACTACAGACAATAATCTATAATTATCAGTATTTTATTAATAGGAGATGTTTTTATAAGGTATATTCCCTTTATATATTGTATATGTAAATTAACAAATGATATTTTATACTAATAAGATTTATAGAAAGAAAGACCTGAGTTTTATATTTTGGAGTCTTTAAATCTTTTTATATATGGTGTTTTCAATGTATACTTTTCTATATAATTTTGAGAGTAATAGGTTGATTTAGATAAAGTCAATATTTATGGCATTACTATTTATAAGGTTATTTTTTGCTTGAATAGGACTACTGTTAAGAAAAATAATTAATCCTATTGTAAAGGTTGGTTCAGTTGTGTCAACTGTAACCCCTATACTTGCCTCAATTAAATATACTCCATCTTGTTTTGGAATAAATAATGATACATTCCCTGGAATAGGGTAGTACCAACAAAACACAAATTGCGTACGCTACGAAAATGTAATGACTTTATGCTGTATGTAAAAACTGATTGGTGAGAGCTCATAATTTGCGGGGGGATAGACACCCCCCGCGAATTTAAGTTTCACTTCATAAAAAAGTAAGGGTTGGTACTGCATGTCATTTGACTATTACTTTCCCATCCATTCCTTTCAAGTAGTGGAACCGACATATAAGTTCATATGTACCGGGAGTTTCAGGTTTTACGGTAATTGTTATTTCTTTTCCTGACGGAACTTCGGCATCAATTCCGAGTTTTTTCACGGTAAAGGTATGTTCTCTATTTCCTTTGTTTTTCAATAGCAACGTTGTCGTTTTCCCAACCGGAACAGTAATGATACTCGGATTAAAGTAATCATCATTCAATTCAACCTCAATAGGCTGTCTCACAGCGTCGGATTCGGCAAATACACGGAGTGAACCTAAAGTAGTCATCACTACAATCATCGCGAGTGAAATGATTAATCCAGTTAATAGCTTTTTCACAGACATTCACAATCCCTCCTTTCCTAAGCACTAGTGTTTTCAAATTACTAAAATATTATCAATATAAATGTGGTTTAGGCGTGGTTCAAATAGTAATCCTTTCGGAAACTCCTACTAACTGGAATAGGATTTGTGTAAATGAAAAAGCCTCCACTACCGCGGAAGCTTCTCCAAATGATGTGCAATATCAACATACATATCGGAATAAACCGAATGGATTTCATTACTAGGCGCAGCGTTAGAAGAGAAGTGGACGATTACCATATTTGCTGTCGGATCGATGTAAAGAGTTTGTCCGTAACTGCCTAACACTTCGAAAGCATCTTGTTCATTATGCGGAATCCACCATTGATTATGATAAGAAATTGAAGCGCCGCTGCCAATTGCGAGTTCGCCTTCTTTTACATTTTTTACACCTTCTGTAATAGAAGAAGGGACGATTTGTTTTCCGTTATATTGACCATTATTTAAAAGTAATTGCCCGAACTTCGCCATATCTCTAGCAGTTGCATTTAAACCAGCGCTTGCTTGTTCTACTTTTGTTTCATCTGTAACGTAATAAGCGTCTTCTTCCATACCAATTTGAGACCAAATTTGCTCGCTTACATTTTCCGCTAATGATTTGTCAGTGATTGTTCGGATAATCCAAGCGAGTGTTTCACTTGAGCCGTTATTGTAAGAAAAAGCGGAGCCAGGCGGTGCAGTTTCTTCTGCCTCTAGTAACATATCATAAATTTTCATAGGCCCCTCGTAATTTTTACCTCGGGGTAAAATATTACTAGCTAAATATAGTTGTGCATCTTGATTTTCTAGTCCTAGCTGCATATATCCGTGAGTAGGGTATTCAGCAGAAACTTGCATGTCCAGTAATTGCTGAAGTGTTGCTTTACCAAACGGTGTATTTTTTAATTCTTTTATGTAAGTGTCAGCTGTTTTCTCTACATCAATAAGATTTTCTTCAGCGAGAGATTGTATGATTGCACCAGTAAACACCTTTGCTAATGATGCCATTCCATGAGGATCACTCCCGTTATATCCATTGAAATATCGCTCATAAACAAGTTGGCCATTATGTACAACGACAAAAGCGTCTGTTTTGTTTTCGTCTAAAAGTTTTTTTAGAGGAGTTGTATTTCCAAATCTACGCTCCACAGCAAAATCGTCTAAGTTTTGTAACGCGGTAGGGAAGGGAGCAACTTGGCCAGGATTGTTTTTTACTTCATTAATTAAAGTAAATTCTTTCATATGTGTATACGACCAGCGTAAGTAAGGATCGTCTAACCAGTTTTCTTTTGTGACAGTATCTTTAGTGGGGGTCGTTTTATTATGTTTAAAAAAAGTAAATCCAAGCCCTGTAACTACGAATAGTAATACTAGTAACAGTAATAGCAGGGGAGATTTCTTTACATTCATGTATGTACCTCCTTTAGTTTCTATTATAAGTATACGCTCGTCTTAAAAGAAATACAAAATAAGGAAAGTAAACGGGTAAGTTTACTTTCCTTATGAACGTTAAGCAGAGATTTGTCCATCTGTACTTTGTTTCTTGAATTTTTGTTTTCGTCCGTGTAATCCATAATAAAGAAGTAAAGTGAACGCAACGATAATAGCTGCGATAAAATACATATTATGATAACTTGATTTGGCAGCGACTATACCTAAAATGAAAGAACCAAAGCCAATGCCGCTATCAAAGAACGAGAAGTAAGTAGCTGTCGCAGAACCACGTCGATGGTTTGGAGCGGCAGAAATTGCAATCGTTTGGAAACTTGGAATTAATGTTCCGTATCCTAAACCGATTAACATACCTGAGCCAAGGAACCAAAATGAAGTTTGCGCTTGGCTTAAAATGAACATCCCAATTGTGAAAATAATGATAGCTGGATAAATAAGTACATTTTCACCGAAACGATCAAATATTTTTCCTGTAAATGGACGAGAAATGACCACAACAAGTGCGTATAAAATAAAGAAGTAACTTGCAATTTCACTTAAACCGAGTTCTTTCGCATAAATAGGAATAAAGGATAAAATGCCACTATAAGAAAAGGCTAAAACAAATCCTGTCAGAGCGATTGGAATAGAAGATGGTTCAATTAAGTCTTTCCATTTCATTTTTTCTCGTTTTTGTTTGTTTACTGGTGCTTCATGCGGAATATCGACTAGTAATCCTAATAAAAATGCGAGTAATGAAAATACGGAACAAACGATAAATAGTATAGTAAATGAAAAATGAGAAATAATTGTTAAACCTAAAAAAGGACCAATTACCATCGGTAGACTCATAAATACGCCGTAATAAGCAAGTGCTTCACCGCGTCTATGAGCTGGTGCTACATCAGTTACAATTGTTCCAGTTGCTGTCGTTGCCATTCCGAATCCAATACCATGTAAGAAGCGAAGGGCAAGTAATAAAAATAAACTTTGCGTACCGAAATACATAACAGTAGCGGCTAAAAATAGTGAAAGTGAAATAAATAATATTTTCTTTCTTCCTAAATCATCGAGCCATTTTCCTGTGAATGGTCTACATAAAACAGATGAAATAAGAAAAACAGTTGCAACTAAACCAATTTCCTCAGGTTTTCCTTTTAGGCTGTCTATAACATAGACAGGCAGAGTAGTCATAAGCATGTAAAATGTTAAAAAGAGAAACAGACTACTAAAACAAGTTCCGAGGAAATCCTTCGTCCAAAGTTTTTCACTTTGCATCGTCATCCCTCCATATTAATGATCTAAATTTTTGATAATTTGTTGTAACAATTGAAAAGCTTCATGTAAGTCTTCTTCTTTAATACCTTCTAGCGTCTTTTCTTCAAAGGAATCAACTTCTTCTTGCCATACTGGAATCATTTCTATTGCTGTTTCCGATAAGGAAATGAGCTTCTCACGGCGATCTTTTCCTTCCGTACGAATAATCCAGCCCATCGTTTCCATACGTGTTAACGTGCGGGTCATCGTTGGTGATTCAACATTTAAATACTGACATAATTCTGTTTGAGTACAAGATCCAGTTTGATTAATGCGGAAAATAACAGCCCATTGCGCACTAAATAATCCTGTTGGAGATACACGTTCATTAAATTTCTTCGTAAACTTACGAGAAGTTTGACTGACAATGTGGAAAAAATGTTGTTTTTCGTCCATGTATTTGGATCCTTTCAAATTAGTTACCTAGCTAACTATATACTTTTTTATAATAACTGTCTAGTAATAGACATGCAGTTTTATGTGGAAATTTCGTATAGATTTTATATTGCGAACGTACATTCTGTATGGTATTCTTTAATTAGGTAAAGAATTTTCTTTCTATTAAAAGAATGGGGGAACTTGCGATGATTAAGCCTGCAACAATGGAGTATGTTTCACTATCGAACGGAGAAACGATTGCATATCAAGAAGTTGGAAGGCAAAATGAAGAAATACTCGTGCTCATTCATGGAAATATGACATCGTCACAACACTTTGATTTAGTTATTGAGAAACTACAAAAGCAATATCATATTTACGCAATTGATTTAAGAGGATTTGGACAATCAACGTATAATAAGCCGATAGATTCTTTGCAAGACTTTACGGAAGATGTGAAACTTTTTATAGATAAATTAAATGTAAAGAAATTTTCATTAATGGGATGGTCAATGGGCGGCGGTGTTGCGATGGAGTTTACAGCGAGCCATCCAACTTTTGTAGAAAAACTAATATTAGTAGAATCGGTAGGGATGAAAGGATACCCGATATTTAAAAAAGATATTAACGGGCAACCAATCGTATCGAGTTTATTAAAAACGAAAGAAGAAATTGGGCAAGATCCAGTGCAAATTGCCCCTGTACTAGATGCAATAAAAAATATGAATAAAGTATATTACCGTACAGTATGGAATCTATTAATATATACACATAATCAACCTGAACCGGATCGTTATGAAAAGTATTTAGATGATATGTTAACGCAGCGCAATTTCGTTGATGTGAACTATTCATTAGTTACATTTAATATTTCAGATGAACATAATGGTGTTGTACGAGGAAATGGACATATTCACCGTATTCAAGCCCCAACACTCGTCATACAAGGTGACCGCGACTACGTCGTACCACAAGTAGTTGGTGAGGAATTAGCGAAACATTTGCCAAATGCGGAGTTGAAGGTGTTAGAAGACTGCGGGCATTCACCGTTTATTGATTGTTTAGATGTGTTTATACAGCATGTAGAGGATTGGTTAGACAATAAATAATTCCCAAAATATAAAACTTGCATATACTATAGCATTTGTATGTATAAGGGGAGAGAGTCAATGCATAATCCATTTTTAATGTATCATTCGCCATATAATGATCATCAATATATAAAAATTATTATTGATCCGATGTATATGCAAGTGCAGCAAGTACCAATCGCCCATGCACATTACTACTTATATGGACCATCATTTTATGAAAATCCATATTTTAAACATTTTCATTACCATGTGAAAGCACAAGTTTGGGAAGGATAAGAAGCTAAAAGGTTGATTCTTTTAGCTTCTTTTTTATTGCCGATATTCGTACACGCATGTAAAGAAACCGTTTATAATGAAAAGTGGAAAGCGTGAGAAAGAGAGGGAAAAGGATGTCGATGCGTTTTACTTTTTGGATTATGGTTGGGATTGTGGCAATCTCAGGTTTATCACAAGGTATGCTCTTACCTGCCATTGCAATGATTTTTGAACAAGAAGGGGTTAGTTCAAGTATTAACGGTATTCATGCAACGGCATTATACATCGGGATATTATTTATTTCACCGTTTCTTGAAAAACCGATGCAAAAGTTTGGAATGAAACCAATTATCGTAATTGGTGGGTTTCTCGTTATTATTTCATTATTCTTTTTTACACAAACTTTTTCATTTTGGGTATGGTTTATTCTTAGGTTCCTAGTTGGTGTTGGAGATCATATGCTCCATGTCGGAACGCAAACATGGATTACGACAACGTCAGATCCTAGTAAAATAGGTAGACAAGTATCGATATACGGTGTATTCTTCGGAATTGGTTTCGCAGTTGGTCCGTATTTAGCAAGCACTGTTCAGTACGGTCTTGCAACACCATTTATCGTATCTACTATACTTTGCTTAATAGGTTGGCTTTTACTACTACCAACGAAAAATGCATTTCCAGCACAAGATGAGGCGAAAACTGAAAGTGAATCATCCTTTTCTCGTTATAAACAAGTCGTTGGATTAGCGTGGATTGCGTTAATTGGTCCGCTTGCATACGGTGTACTTGAAGCGATGTTAAATAGTAATTTGCCAGTATACGCACTTCGCAAAGGATGGTCTGTAGCGGAAGTTTCCTTCTTATTACCAGCATTCGCAGTTGGAGGTATTATTACACAAATCCCGCTCGGTATGTTAAGTGATAAATACGGAAGAGATCGTATTTTAACGTGGATGTTCAGCGTAAGTACTGGCATTTTCCTACTTGCAGCAGTATTTGATCAATATTACTGGATCGTCTTTGCCTGTATGCTTTTAGCTGGTATGGTCATTGGCTCGTGCTTCTCATTAGGTCTTGGATTTATGACAGATTTATTACCGAGGCACTTACTACCAGCAGGTAATATATTATCCGGAATCGCCTTTAGTATAGGAAGTATTATGGGCCCTGTATTAGGAGGCGTATTTATAGAAAAAATACAGTATACAAGCTTTTTTATTGCGGTTATGATTATAATGGGTATTCTCGCAATGTTATATATTATTTACATGAAGAATCAATTCGCATCAAGAAAAATAGAAAGTAGGTTAGGGCATGACAAAACAACCTAATAAAAAGAAATTTGAAGTACTAGAAAACGAAACAATTACAGACTGTTTAGCACGTATGGAACAAGAAGGATATGCACCGTCTCGTCGCATGGAAGAGCCAATCTTTCATGAAGTGAAGAAAGACGGGAAAACAGAAGTTGAACCGTGTGGTAGAAAAATTGTTTTTGAGGGGAAATTGAAGTAATCAAATAACAGATTTTCTTTATGGTATAGAGCCATCCAATTCGTTTGAGTTGGATGGTTTGTTGTATAGGGGGCGTTTAAAAATATTAACTATCCCCAAGAGTAAAAAACGCTATTCTTACTAAAAGAATAGCGTTTTTTTATTATTTAACATGATTTCATCTGAATGTATTGGAGATGCCACCTACAAAAGTAGTAGAAATTTTATTTGAATTTACTACCTCAGTTGGATATATCATATTTCAATTTCGATAGAATAGTAAATAGGTATATTGGAAATGGAGATACATTACAACGGTTATACATACTTCAAATATAGAATTACAGTAACTACTCAGCCAACAAAGAAAGGAACAAGTAGAATGATACAGAGCATATACGAAACGCATTTACATGTTAGAAATTTAGAAAAGGCGATAGATTTCTATCAAAATAAGTTAGGTTTAGTATTAGCAAAAAAACTATCGAAAAGACGAGTTGTGTTCTTTTGGATAGGAGAAAATAAAAAACAAATGCTCGGATTATGGGAAGTACATACGAATGAAGATTTTGAGACGAAACACTTCGCTTTTCGTGTAGATTTAGAGTTTTTAAAGATTTCTAAATTGTGGTTAGAGAATCGTGAAATAGAGGTGGTAGGAAGTCAGGGTAAAGGAAATCAAGAGCCAATTGTCCAAAGGTGGATGCCAGCTGCAAGCGTATATTTTCTGGATTGTGATGGAAATAAATTAGAGTTTATTTCTATGTTATATGATGATCCAGATGAATTAGAATATGCAACGTATTTAAGTGAATGGAATGCGGAGCACTAAGAAAAATAAAGTGAAACTTTAATCAGTAGGAGTTTTACAGCTTTGTATTATGTTAAATAGATAGGAACAAAATAAAATCCCTCAAGAAAAGGCACGTTCTTGAAGGATTTTTTTATGCTTTATATATTTTATATTGTTTGTAACGTATTAATTATATTCACTTTTAGATATCTCAGCGCGTTGAATAAAACCGTCAGAGAAGCTGAAATAAAGAGAATAGCTTCCTCGATTATATATATAACCTACACTAGTCATATCCTCTCCAATTCCATCTGGTTCACCAAACCACTCTTTTAATTCATTGATAGAGATACCCATTTTTACCCATATATATCTAGCGTCCGAAGGGTACATGTCAATATTATAATCTCCGTATACTGCTGTATTAGGTGCATCACATTCTGTACATGGTGCTTGCTTCCAAACATCAGGTACTCCAAATTCTTTTTTTACCTCAGATATATCTTTACCCAATGCATTTAATTTAAATGGACCAAACGTCCCATCCTGTAAAGCTGTTGTTAACATTTGTTTCATTTCTTCTTTTGTATTGATGTTGAAATTATAATCTCTGTTTTTTGCTAATGTATTATATAAAAATTGTGCATACTCCTCACGTTTCACAAGCATGTTGCCATTGTAATTACCTGCCTCATCACCGTGGGATATTCGGTTACTACGTAGCGTATTTACAAATTCATAGGCCCAATGATCTTGAGGTACATCTTTAAAGTTACTTTGTCCTTTTGATTGTAATTGAAATGCTTTTTGTAATACTACTGCCATTTCATACCGAGTTAATGCATCATCTGGACGAAAAGCACCTGTTCCATCACCTGTCATAATTCCAGCCTGTACAATAGCTTTAATATCCTTTTCAAACATATGATTTTTAATATCGTTAAACATATTGCTCTGTTCATTGTTTGCTGTTAAACCTAAATGACGAGCGATTAAAGAAGTTACCTGGCCTCTAGTAATATTATCCCCAAAACCAAATTTCCCATTTCCATATCCGTTAAAAAGTCCTGCTGACGCTAAGTAATCAATAGCATCTTTTGACCAGTGGTCCTTTGGTACATCTGTAAATACAGTGTTCGCATTGCCAGCTACTTTATAGTTATTCGTAGTTGTTTGTGCGTTTGCTGTGCCTACCATCATTGTAGTTGCTAGTGCTGTGGTGATTACGAATCCCAAAATTTTTTTAGCTTTGCTTGTTTTCTTGCCCATTTGAGAAAGCCTCCCCAGTTTAATTTAACTTTATTAAATATACGTATTACACATATACATCTAAATGTACACATCGTAATTATAACATGTAAATGATGATTATTTGTTATTAATTTACTTAATGTGGATTAAATTCCAATAATCTATATAAAACTATAATTTGTAGATGATAAATATTCATTGCTATTTAATTGAAGAAAAATGCGAAAGCTTTTTATAAAATATGGAAATGTTAAAATCCCTTTGATAAAATAGCAATATGTAAAAATAGTTATTTATAAATTCTCAATGTAATGAATATTTATGTTTAAATATACGAATTTAACTACATGGTTATTGTAATAAAGGGGGAGAAAGATGTTAGATGAATTGTACAATGCTTTATTAAATGCATCGGGTTTTACAGAAAGCGCGAGGAAACGAGATCAGTATGATAAATTACATGATTATTTAAAAGATCAAGAAAGAGAGTTAAAACGATTCATTCAAGATGCTGAATCAGCGAAGAGAGATTATGAGAGTAAAAGTAATGGCTTAGAAGCTAATAAAATTCCGGCAGTTGAATTTGAACAAAAACGTCATGAAAAGGATGAAGAATTAAATACAGTACTATCCTATTTTAAGAGTGCATTAAGCGATGTTGGATCTGCGATAGGTACAGCTTATGCAAAGTATTTGGAATATAAAGCGAAAGCAGAAGCGGAGAAAGCGTCAGCATATGCTGCAGCGACCAAGGCTTTTGAAGAAAAGAAAAAGGAAATTGAAAAACTTATCCATTAAGCATACAAAGAATGGGGGAATCAACATGAGTGGTAAAGAGGTTGAAATTATAGGAAGTAACACTGCAAGTGCCATTTCTTACGCGCAAAATATTGAAAATGGTATGAAGGATTCTTTAAATCAAGCGAAAAACTTAAAAGCATACGTTACATGTGCGAACTGGAATGGAAAAACGAGGGATGCATTTTTAAGTTATCTTGATTTAATCATTCAATATAACTCAGAAATGGTAGAGGCATTTGAAGGACATACGAAAGCTTTGAAAGAGTTAGATAAAAGTATTCAAACGTACGGAGATAGACCGGAAGTAAGGGCGATAAAACAATTGTGATGGAGAAACGAGGGATAAAAGAATGGGGAAAGAAATGAGTTTTGCACCTGCTGAATTATATGTTCTCGCAGGTGCAGCTGGGGTTACGGATATATTTGGATTGCCAAACCGTGACGTAATTATTTTACTTGATGAAGAATGTGTCACAAAAGCAACTACGAGTTTAAAAGAAAAAGGCTTACTTACAAGCGAAAATGGAATTACCCCTGCAGCTTTTCAAATTATTGAGCTATTAAAGGAATATGAAAATTGTCATGAATACACGAGAATTAATAATGTATTAATTGGTTTTTTGAAACATGATAAAGATCGAGTGGCTGTATTAACAGAAGTAGAGCTAAATAAAAAATACGAGATCGACTACATACCAAAGCCAGACGTATATTTTTCATTATTAACACGCATCCCTTTCTTGTTGAGAGAACCGAGGGAAATAGAAGATACATTTTTCTCAAAGAGAATGACAGAAACAGAACAACAAACATTTGAGGAAAAAGATTTATCAAATAAAGACGTTATAGCGATGGAAACGTATACGAGGCCTCGGAGTAATAGAGGAGGAAAATGGGAATGTTTCTTATATTTCACTGAAGGAGAAGATTTCGTTCAAATAGATGTAGATCGTAATCGATATGACTGGGTGAGCCTCTATGCGGTTAATAAGAAATTGTATGACGTGTTAAAAATGCCGTATAAAAAATTAATTGACCCGAGACAATTCTCGTTAGGAGGTATTGAATAATGCAAGTATCAATGGGAGATGGCGGTTCTAGTGGTGGAGAAGAAGTATTAGTTAATTTTCAAGAACTACTTGATATAGTAATGAAGTTAGAAAACATATATACAATCCATGTAGACGTCATTGGAACGAATATTGAGAGTTTACTAAGCTGTGATTTTTATCAAAAAGGTGAAGCGATGAGAGTAATTGAAAAATATCCTGATATATTACATAAAACACTTGAATTGGCTGAACACTATTCTAGATCGGCGAAAGTTGTAGGAAATGTATGCGTGGAAATGCTTGAAAAGGACGAACAATTACGTGAAAGATTAAGTAAGTTGTAGAAATCACCATACGGCTGGGGGATGAAAACGAAATGGATGTGAAATATAGACCTGAACCATGGCAAGACATGGGAGATGGTATGAATCGAATTACAAAAGATGCTCTCATGAAATTACGGGACGCAAATGAATTATTAAAAAGAATTGATGGAAGAATACGAGATTCAGATTCGGATGGTAGTATACATTTTAACCCAAAAGATCAATCGCAAAAAATCGGAGAATTACTTGATAGCTATTCGACATTACAAAAATATTGCGGAGAAGCAGGGCGAGTAGTCTCTGAACATATAGATAAACCTTTTTTAGTAGAAATGGATAAATTCGCTCAAAAAATGAGAGATACATCTATTCTCAGTTTCGAAACAAATAACCGAATTGGCTCTACAACAACGACAGTATTACCAGATGCGCACGCAGGGTACGGAAGTATACCACAAACAATACAGACGAAAAAAGATAAAATAACAGTAGAAGATATTTTTAAAGATTCACCTGCATTTGATAACGTACTGAGAGGGGAATACAAAGAACTAAAAAAACAAAATCCAGATGCAAAGCTAGATTATGAAGAATACAAGAAAGTAGTCCCATCCACACGAGGATTTGAATACAAATCGATAGAAGATGAACAGAAAAAACTAGAAATGATACGTGACATAGCAATAGGCGGAGGAATCATCATCGCAACAATCCTTTGCCCACCACTCGGGGCCGCTGCCGCAGTAGTATACGGCGCTGTACAAATAAAAAGCGGTATTGACGGAGAAGACTGGGGAACACACAGGAAATTGAGCCAAGAAGAGCGGGTAGGAAACATCATTTTTGGCGGATTAGATGCAATCCCAGTTGTTGGAGCGGTAGGAAAAGGAGTAAAAGCATTCAAAGGCACGAATGAATTAGCTGATTTAGCGAAATTATTAAAATTCAAAGAAGGAATCCCTGGTTTCAATCCAAATTTGGGTAAAAATGTGGTACAATCGCTTAAGGAAAATAAGACTTTAAAGAATGCACTAGATGCTATGAAAAATACTCCTATTCCAGTAGCAGTTAGGATGGTGGATACTGGAATAGGAGTGAAGCTTCCTTATATAGAATCTTCAACTGTTGGAGAAGTAGCTGGAAAGTTTTCAAAGGCAAGTACGGCAGCTAAGGATGACGCTTATCAACTTGCTAAGGGTACGGGTAACGCTGTTCATAGATCTGAAATTGACGAAGTAATTAAAAATAATTACGATAAAGACGGAAATTTGATTAATAGATCAATTGTGCCTAAGGGATATGATAGTGTTGAAGATTTCTTAAAACAAGTAGATGATACTACTATCAAAGAATTTGGGTATGATAGTGTTGAAGAGTTTAAATCAGTAGTAGGATATGTTGATGACTTTTTAAACGCTTCACCTAAAAATAATATAATTAATAAAGGATTGGCAGGAGGAACACATGTGCAGGGTGTAGACTATGATGTGTTAGGTTTTCCTATTTTTAAAGGAGATAACTTAAAATTTACGTTAAAATTAAAGGAAGAATATTATGTTATGAAAGATACAGATCAGTTTAAAGAGTGTACAAGGATATTAAAAAAGGCAATTGAAGAAGGTAAAGTATCAAGGGAACTTTTTACTCCACAACAGCTTAATCAGATTGAAAAGGGGAGAGCAAGAATAAAGGGGCTTACTTGGCACCATCATCAGGTTCCTGGAAAGATGCAATTAGTATTAACAGATATTCATGGGGTTAACCATCTTGGTGGAAATAAATTATGGGGAGAGGGTATTAGATGAGAAAAGATTTAGAGTGGGAATATGCTGATGCAGAAGTATCAGAAACTAAGATTAAAGAAATTGGATTACAATTAGGCTTCCAGTTACCTCAAGATTATATTGATTGTGTAAAAATAAATGGAGGTGCGAGTGTATTACCAGAAGAATTTAATGTAGGCAATGTAGAGCGTTGCTTTGGTAGTTTATTTAGTTTTGATGAGGAAAGTAGTGAGTACATTATTAAAAAGTATGAAATATATAAACCTACGCTTCCGCAAAAGATTTTCCCTATTGCAATTGATCCAGCTGGAAATTTAATATGTTTAGATTATAAAAATAATACAGAAAACCCAATTGTAGTTTTTTGGGAGCATGAGAATGCTGGCGAAAAAGAAATGTTAATGCGTCAAGAAGGTTTAACAGAAGCACAAGTAGAAGAACTGGCAAGAGAAAATGTATTTTATATTGCAGATACATTTACTGATTTTTTAAGTAAATTACACGATTAAAAAATATAATGATGAATGAAAAATAAAGTTTATGTGAAATGGATAGAAAAAATAATAGGGTGTTTGAAAATATATACTCCATGATGGTTGTACCATCATAGAGTAATATGTGCAATGATAGAATAGAAAACGAAGTACGAGCTTAGGCGATATGACATTTTACTGTGCGACGAATACAAAGACATGGAATGGACATAAAACTAACGAACTCGTACAAGCTCGTAATTTTTAATGTAGTAGTTGTCACGATATATAAAAGGTGTCATACTGTTGCCATAAAACTTACAAATTTAATGCTACTTAAAAACAGATGAACTTAAAGCACTTGATTGTCAATTAAAGGCAACAAGTGCTTTTTTGCGTTTTAGCGTAGAAATTTAACAGAGCAATATAATTTTATAAGTGCATTAAGTGTTAAATTTTTATTGTTGTTTTATAGACTGTAGTGGCTATGTACAGTATACGACGATAGTAGAGGAAAAAATAAAGGGTTGTGTTACTTTTTGAAGTCATCGTAAAGTACGTTTTAACGGATGGACGTTATGTACACGTTATCCGCAAAAAACGGGTAAACGTTACAGGGATTGTAATTGCTGTAACGGGAAGGGACTCAATATGGAAGAGAAAGTAGTTGGTTATGTACGAGTTTCAACAGAAGGACAAGTACGTGAAGGGTACAGCTTGGCGTATCAAGTAGAAGAAATTGAACGGTACTGTAACGAGAATGAATTACAACTGCTTCACATATACGAAGATAAAGGAATTAGCGGAGCGACAGTAGATGAAGATGGATTAGCAGTTGAACGTGAAGGATTGCAAGAGCTATTGTCAGATTTGGCGTATCAACAAGTGAGCCACGTGATTGTACTAAATACATCTCGGTTATGGCGCTCTGATATGGCAAAAGTGTTAATACAACGAGAACTAAAGAAACATGAGGTTGATGTAAAAGCAATTGAACAATCAAATTACAGTATATACACACATGACCCAAATGATTTTTTAGTAAATGGCATGTTAGAGCTATTAGACCAATACCAACGTCTCGAGATTGCATTAAAGCTAAGTCGAGGTAGAAAGAAAAAAGCGGAACAAGGTGGCTATGCAGGTGGCGGTGTGATGTTTGGTTACACAGTCAAGAAAGGACAAAAAGTGTTAGAAGTAGATGCGGAAAAAGCAGTAGTTGTACGGAGACTATTTGAATTACGACACTTTTTTAAACATTGGTCGCTAACTCAATTGGCAGCAAGACTGAATAGGGATGGTTATCGTACAGAGAAAGGAAAGCTGTTTACGAAAGTACAAGTGAAACGCATGTTAGACCGAGAGAGCTTTTATCGAGGGATATATACATATGGACAAATACAAGCAAATGGGAAACATCCAGCAATTATTTTATAAACTCACTTAAAAAATTAGCTCATTTTACTATACATACTACTAGAGTTATGAAAAATGGATAGGCTTGCGTACCTATGCGCATCGAAAGATGAACGCTCGAACTAAGGTTGCCGACATTTTTGTATATGACTAAATCATTGAATAGAGGGATGAGTTATGCATAATAGACAGAACTATTTGTATGTAGGAGTAGATTTACATAAGGAGCATCATACGGCTGTTATTATTAATTGTTGGCAAGAGAAATTAGGAGAAATACAATTTGAGAATAAACCATCTGCATTTTCGAAGTTTTTATTAGAAGTAGAGACATATGTGAGTGATGGTTTATCAGTTGTATTTGGTTTAGAGGATGTTGGCGGTTATGGAAGAGCATTAGCGAAATATTTAGTAGATCATGAACAAGTAGTGAAAGAAGTAAATCCAGCTTTATCATTTTTAGAACGAAAGAGCCAAGTGATGATACAAAAAAATGATAGTTGGGATGCGGAATGCGTAGCCCGTATACTAATAAATAAGTTAAATCAATTACCAGATGCAAAGCCAAACGATTTATTTTGGTCGATACAACAACTAGTGTCAAGAAGGAATGCATTAGTAAAAGCACAAAGTGCGTTAAAGAACCAATTACATATTCAATTAAACCACCATTATCCAAGTTATAAAAAGTTTTTCTCAGAGTTAGATGGAAAAACAGCATTAGCATTTTGGGAGCAATATCCGTCACCCTCTTGTTTAGAGGGGATGAATATAAAGCGATTAACAGCTTTTTTATTAGATGTTAGTAACAATACATGTTCAGTAAGGAAAGCAAGTGAAATATTAAGGCTTGTGAAAGAAGATGGACAAACAATGAAAGAGTATCAAGAAATGCGAAACTTTTTAGTAAGAAGTATTGTACGGGAGATTGAGTTTAAAAAGAAGGAAATGAAATACATCGAAAGAGAATTAAAACAGCTAGTAAATCTACTAGATTATCAATTAGAGACGATGCCGGGAATAGAACTTGTGACGGCATCAGCATTAATAGCTGAGATAGGAGATGCAAGGCGATTTCCAAATGCCAATAAATTAGCACGATTTGCGGGGATTGCGCCTGTTTACTTTGGTTCTGGTGGGAAAGGTAAGACACACAAAAGCAAACAAGGAAACAGGGCGTTACACGCTTTATTTTATAATTTAGCTGTACAGCAAGTGCAAGTAGCGAAAGGAAGTAAGTTACCTAGAAACCCAGTGTTTCATGCATATTATCAAAAGAAACTTAAAGAGGGAAAAACAAAAGGACAAGCATTGGTATGTATTATGAGAAGGCTTGTAAACATTGTATATGGCATGATGAAATATAAAACAGCTTATGAGTTGCCGGTAGTGGAAGAAAAAGAAGAAGTTTAATAAGGTTTACGTGGTTTGTTTTTTTATTGTGAGGGTTTAAGATTACAACATAGGGTACGGGTAATAGTAGTAACGTAAACCCAAACAAAATTAAGCTAACTCAGGAAAGAGAAAAATACTATCGAAAGAAAATAGATGAAGCTAAAGCGCGAGGAGATTATAAAGCAGCAGATGATATTAGATATGATCGTCATTGTGAAGAAACGAAACAACCTTTAGAGCGTAAAGATTGGGATGCTAGGACTGAAAATTTAAGAAAGAGCCAAGAGCGTGGAAGAGAAGAAGAAATAAAAGGGAGAAAAGCTTTGGGAGAACATCTTGATCGCCAATTAGAGGACAATAACGCTGGTGAGGTTGTTACATATACATCTAGTGAAGGGCATCTTACGCGTCCAGATAGTATTGGGCGTAATGATAAGGGTGAAATTGATTTAGTTCATGATCACAAACACAAAATGGGTGAAAAAGAGCAAACTATTCATAACGACAGGCAAATGCGAGCTGAAAGAGAAATGCTCGAAGATAAAAATGGGAGTCATGTTGTGACAATATCAAGTGACAAACCTGATTTGAATGGGATTCCTCCTAAACCAAGACCAAGTGGACCTTTGGGTAAGGATAGTGATGTTTACTACACTGATCCAAATAGCGGTAAAGTGACTCATAAATGGGAGAACAATACACGTTTACCTGGTGGAGGTAGGTGGAAAAAGCTGTGAATAAAAATTATTATGTGACTATATTTTTTAATATTAAGGGGGATATACATGAAACCTGATTTTTTCACAATTACAATGTATCCTACAGTATCTTTTAACGAAGAAGAATTATTAGGTCGTCTTTTGGATGTGTTTGAGTCAAATGAAAAATTTGCTCCTACTCATTGGGGCAACTGTGAAACGGTACGGGTAGAATATAACCGTCAGGAAATTCTGGAAAAAGTAGTTTCAGAGCGTAGAGTATCAGAAGTTTACCTGTATCGTGATAAGTCTGTGAACTACACAGGACGTTTTCAAGTTAACTGGAGCCATCGTTCATTTTTAGAGTTTGAGTTTCATAAATCAATACCTAAAAAATTATGGGCTGCTTTTTTTGAGTTATCTGACCAAATCGCAGAAATTGCGAAACCAAGTTATGGAGTAACTCAAATTTTTTGGCCTTTATCATATCCGTGGAATACCGAACATGAACGCTTACAAATGTGGATGGAAATATCTTCCCAACCAATACCAGTTAGGTTTCTTCCTAACGGTCCCTTAGGGATAGGGGCTAGAACATACTTTAGTGGTCATATTTTAGAAATGTTTGATAAGGAATTATTACAAAGTAGTCCAGCTGTGGTATCTGAGCTAGATTGGGGTGGCCTTTGTATTGATATTTTAAATAATCCATTAGAGAGTGACAGTGATACATTACTTGATAATTGGCTACAAGTAATGAAGTATTTGGAACCAGCACAAGTAATGGCTATACCAAGTTTTGATGAAGATCAGATGGGTATAACTTATTCTCCAAATGTTGCTTGGAAGGACTATCTGAAAAGCTAAATGAAAGGAGATCGTAATAGTGAATGAAAATGGTAATGATAAAATAAGAGTCATGGAAATATTAAATAGATCTCAATACAATGATGAGGTTATAGATCAGTTAGATATGAGTGATTTAGACCTTACTTTTTCAGACCTGTCAGAGGTAATGGCAGAGCGTATCATGGCAAAACGAGTTCTGTTAAGAGCTTCTTCATTAATGAGGGCATCGTTTTTTGATTGTGATTTTGAGTTTGCTGATTTCAGAAGTTGTAATTTAGAGGAAATACACATTGCAGATTGTAGGTTTGGTGAAGCGGATTTCTCTAAAGCGAATATGAAATATGCAAAATTGAATATAAGTAGTTGTTTTGAAACATGTTTTGACGAAGTTGATTTTTCATATGGAGAATTAGTTGGAACAATATTAAATCATGCTACTTTTCGCCATGCAAATTTGTCAGGAATCAATGCGGAACAGGCTGACTGTACGGGAACGAATTTCAGTAACGCGAATCTTACAGAAGGTAACTTTGAAAAAGCATATTTAGAAGATGCTAATTTATCAGAAGTCGATGCTAGAAATGTAGATTTTACAAACGCAGATTTAACAGGAGCAATCCTTTTAAATGGGAATTTCACGGATGCGAATTTTACCGGTGCTAAACTTGACAATGTAGACTGGAAGGGAGCAAAGGTAGAAGGAGCCAAGTTTGACGAAAATGTGAAGGAACAAATCTTAAAAATGATTTAAATATGATGGGAAGTATATACATTTAAGCACTCGAAAACCTATGATTGGTAGCGAGTGCTTTTTTCTTAGAGATATTAGAGATTGATAAATAAGTGAAAATCAATATAGATTATTTTTAAGGATTGTTAGATAGATTAAGTCGTGAATATTATATAATTGAAATTAAACTAGCAAAAGGTGTGGACTCCGTATCCCCAATCTTTAAAGGTGTAGAAATACTGCCAGATGGAAGTGTCGTTAGATCTGGAACGAACTATAGCGGGAAATTCCAAGAAGCCCATGATGCCTCTAAGGCGAGTATTCAGAGTAGGATCTCGAATTTGGAGAGTGGTGGGGTTAAGGGTACGGGTAGTAGAGATGCTGATATTCCACCAGCCTTCAAGCAAGAGGAATTTGCCAGTACATATGAATCAAGATTCAAGCAAACACCCGCAGAAACGAATTCAAATGTCGTTTTTGAAGGGGTTAGAGGTGAATCTTTATGTACCCTAAAACCACCACCAGATCCTACGTTACAGAAAATCTTAAATGAAGCTGGTATTAATGGAATTGAGTATAAAAATGGAGTTCCTGATTTTTCACCTGTAGCAAAAGCGCAATTTGAAATTGAATACATGTTAGGCGGGACCGGCAAGCACGGAACAAAAGCTAGAACTATTAATTTTAAACAAGCAGATCAAAAGTTGGCTGAACAACTTAACAATTCACCAGAGTTGGCAAGCAAGTTTGGAATGACTCCTGGGAAAATTAAAGCGGGAGACATTGCGGATTATCGAGAAGAATACAAGTTAACGTGGCACGAATTAAATGATGTGAAGACTATCCAACTTGTACCATCAGAAATAAATGGCAAATTTGGGCATCTTGGCGGCGTAGGAGAGATAAATGCAGGAGCGTTTAAGCCAGGGGAATTTGCCAATAAATAGAAAGGGGGAAATTTAAAATGAAAATAAATGATGCAGTTTTTGGTGAGCTTGAATATGATTATGTCTGGAGTAGAGATACTACCATTGAGTTTTGCGGAAAAGAAGCCGATATTGCTTTGATGATAGATGGTGAAGAAGATGGTGAATTTAGTGAAAAACAGTATGCTTCGTATAATTCTTTAATACAAAATTGGGGGCATCTTCAACAAAGTATTTTGCAACCAATTTTAGATTATTACAAGCAAAAACGATATGAGCTTGGGTATGATGTTTCATATAATGAAAATTATCCTTTAATTGAAACGATTGATCAGCTTCTTGAAAGGATCAGGCTAGTGGGGATTTATGTCCCATCTGCTAGACGCTTTGAAGGCAGATATATTGGACTAACATTTGACTGTACATGGGACATGGAAAATGGGGTAGGTATTCGTCTAATAAATGAAGAGGTAGCTAGGGTAGGATACCAAGATGTTGCAATTTAAGCATTACTATTTGTTAGAAATACACATAACAGAGTATGAAAAATTAGTTTTTTTTGGAAGTTAATAGCAAAAAACAGTAGAGATAGGTACTAGAAATCTCTGCTGTTTTTTTATGCAAATGGAAAAATTAATCTTGAAGGTTATTCCTATCGTACATACCATTGGGGTCTTTTACTAAAGATATTGAATTTGTAAATCCATCTGGTAAGGGTACGGGTGAAGCTACTAGACTTATTCCAGGTACCCCTGGAAAGGTTACAGGAGGTAGTTCTACAAAATTAGGGCAAAATTTATTGGAATCCATGGGGCTTCCACGTTCTGCATCACGGAAAGGATATCAGGCGCAACATATAATACCTAAAAACTTAAGAAATCATCCGGTATTAAAGAAAATTGGAATGGATATGGATCATGCTTATAACGGGATATTTTTACCGATACCAGCAAAAGATCCAAGTGCTTTGTCTAGGCATAGAGGATTTCATAGTGTATATAATAATGTGGTTAAAGATCAGTTAGATAAATTAAATATCAATCAAAGTATTAAGGAGTTGGAACAACAAGTATTTGAATTGCAACAAAAATTAAAAAAAGGTACAGAAAGTGGCTTGCCATTATACAAATCAAAGGTATTAGAAATTGGTATTGAGAAGTTTTACAAAACAAAATTAAATGAAGAAATAAAGATTTGGCAAAGAGGTGGCGGTGCTACTGAAGAACTTTGGGAAAGGTGGATAAATAAATGAAGTACGGAAAAAACACTCAATTAGTCGAAGAGGTTATTAATTTTATTACAAATTTACAACTTTTTCATAATGAAAATCTTCTAAATCGTGATGTTGTTATGGTTAATGAGTATGAAAGAGCACAAGAATTAGCATGGTCTCAAGATTTGGATGAGGTTGAAAACGTTTGGGAAGATATTAAATCCTCAGAAGGTGGGGAAATAATAGGACAATTATATGAGCATGATTTAAACTCTATGGAGCGTCCTATAAGGGAGATTATTCAATCATCCGAGAACTATCCAGGTGATTTTTTATTACAATATATTGATATTTTTGAAGAAATAATTGGAGATTTACATATGTGTGCACTAAATCGTTTAGTAAATGGAAAAGTTGATAATTTTTATGAAAGAATCTTTGAGGTTTATAAGCTTGGGGGATGGCCATGTGGATGGGAAGGTGAATATCCAGAAGGGAGAATAATTGTATATTCACCAGATAAAAAATAAAGTATATTTGCAGTGGAAAGAAAAACAATAAGTGGTTTAAAAGTAGAGACTCATGATGGTTGTACCATCATAGAGTATTACGTACAATGATAGAACAGAAAATGAGGTGCGAGCTTAGGCGAGATGACATTTTACCAGAAGATGAATATAAACGCATGGAAGAGACATAAAACTAACGAACTCGTACAAGCTCGTTAGTTTTAAAGTAATATTTGTCACGATATATATAAGGTGTCATACTATTATTATAAAACTTATAGATTAAAGCTACTTAAAAACAGATGAACTTAAAGCACTTGATTGTCGACTAAAGGCAACGAGTGCTTTTTTGTGTTTTAGCGTAGAAATAATGTGTTACAATCGCTTAAAGAAAATAATCTATTAAAAAACTTAAAAATACAAGGCTGGAAAACCGTAGATAAGATTAATGATGCGGACTACTTCATAAAAGGTCTAATAACAAAAGGTATGGACACCGTATCCCCATTCGTTAAAGGTGTAGAAATATCGCCAGATGGAAGTGTCATTAGATCCGGAACGAACTTCAGCGGAAAAGCAAAAGAAGCCCACGATGCCTCGAAGGCGAGTATTCAGAGTAGGATTACGAATTTGGAGAGTGGTGGGGTTAAGGGTACGGGTGATATTGGAACACCGCCTCGATACGGGGAAAGAAGAATCTCAAAGGAATTATATGATGAATTAAGAGATGGAACGCCTACTGCAAAGCTACGGGAAAAAGTTAATGAGGGCATTGAGGATAAAATAGGAACGCCTGACCCTGCTTTACCTGGTAAGTATATTACAGATAGACTTCAAGCTGATCATATTGTATCAATGAAAAATATAGCTAAGATGGAAAATTTTGATAAACTAACAAAAGAACAACAACTTAAGGTTTTAAATAATGAAGAGAATTTTTTAGGATTAAGTGAAGCAGCCAATAAATCTAAGGGGTCTAAATCTTATTCTGATTGGACAATTTATAAGAAAGAAAAAATTGAAGTTGATCCTAAGTTTAGAGAAGAGATGATAAAGAAGGAAAAAGAATTAGAAATGAAATTACAAAAACAAATTGATGATTTTGTTGAAAGGAAATAAAAAAGGATATAGATAAATAAAGGAGATGACATAGCATTATGGAACAAAAACTTGGGTTTTTAAGAAAATATAAAAGAAATGCACAACTTATATCATGCCATGAGATTAATAAACTTGATTGTGAGAAAATACCAAATTCATGGTATGAATTGTTTCAAGAAGAAAACGTAGACAAGAGAGTTGAGAGTATTTTATCGATATGGAAAGAGCAAGTAGGAGTGGAAATAAGAAACACTATTTCTTATTTGTCTAGGCACCTTGAAGAAGTAGAGCTTATGGACATAAATGGTAGATATTCAATTTTATACACTATTAAAACAGATAATGGTGAAATTCTATATTATGAGGGGGGAAATCCCAAAGATGAGTTTAATAATGAAGCATTAGAAAAATCTTGGGATAAGATTCCTTCAACAATACGAAATTTTTATCGAACTGTTCATAATGGTTTCTATTTTTATGCGAGCCAATCTATGGGTTTAGTTCCTTTAGAAAATGTAACTTTTTTTGATGATGATGAATGGGGTATTATTGAGGAGTTAGAAGAGCCTTTACAAATTGATTTACAAACTACTTTTGGTTTCTTTAAAAGTGGTATGGGTGGTTATGTTGCAGTAGATTATAAGAATTCTAATAATGATAATGCGACTTTATGGTGGACGAATAAAGAGCCTAGATATAATATGAATTTTTGGGACATAGTTGATGAATGGATAGTAATTGGATTTGAAGTTTAGTTTAAAGGTTCTGTTGCAAAGTTTTTATATAAACAAAAAAATCCTCATTTAGTAGGTAGAGTTTATACAACTTTGAATAGGTTCTCTAATTCATTGTACGTCGAAAAAACTAAGTTTGGTTGTTGTAAACTTCGTTTTTATTTATATAGGGCATGAATAGTTTAGTTGCCTTTTAAGGTACGTAAAGCATGGCGAAGCCTTTGAAATCCTGCGGATTTGGAAAAACGTCACTTGATATGTCTATGATCCTGTTCGATGAGGTAATTCAAATGCTTGATTGTGCAATGGATGGTATGCTTATGACCTTGTTCTCTCAATTTATTGAATGAGCAAAGTAACGCGGGAGCCTTGTCTGTTGTGAGAACCGTTGCTTCTCCAAATGTTTTTACTAGTCTTTTCATAAAGGCATAAGCCGCTTGACGCTCTTGTTTTTTGTGGAGCTGAATATACAATGTATGTCCATCTTTATCAATCGCTCGATAGAAAAGAAGATGTTTTTATAAATTGAGTGATGAGCTTAGAAAGATTTTTAAAGAGAATGAGCAAGAACTTTGGTGCTTTTTTACACTATCTCTTGATAGCGATGGAAAGCTGAAGGTACATTATGATTATACCAATTGGTTCAATACTGATTATATCTTTAATGGCCAGTTAGTTATTTTGGAATATAAATATTTAGGAACAGAACTAGATAATAGTAAAAGTAAAGATTTAATTGCCAAGTATTTAGATGAGTATCCCAATAATGTGACTTGGTTAAATAGAGCAGGATATGAATACTCAGTTGACCAGATACAAAGAGGTAAGATTATAGAAAAAGACAGAAAAAGGAATAGGCTGTTAAAAAATAAGTACTCTATGATGGTTATACCATCATAGAGTACTACATGCAATGATAGAATAGAAAACGAAGTACGAGCTTAGGCGAGATGACATTTTACTGGGTGATGAATATAATCACATGGAAAATATATTAAACTAAGAACTCGTACAAGCTCGTCAATTTTAACTTAGTAGTTGTCATGGCATGAAAAAGGTGTCGTACTGTTAATACAAAACTTACAGATCTTATAAATCTTACAAATTTATGCTACTTAAAAACATATGAACTTAAAGCACTTGATTGTCGACTAAAGGCAACAAGTGTTTTTTAATAGATAGGTATGCTTTGAGTGTATAAAAATTATTTTTATGAATTAGGGCTAACAGAAATTACTAGTATTATATAATTGAAAATACATTAGCAAAAGATGTGAACTATTCCTCTTCATTAAAGGTGAAGAAGTAATACTTAATGGAAGGATAAAAAGAAGCTCATGATGCCCCTAAGGCGAGTATTCAGAGTAGGATCTTGGGGGGGGGAAGGGTACGGTTAAAATCGATTACGATTTAGCTAAAGATTATATTAGAGATGTAGAGTCAAAAACAGGATTGAAGCTTCATAAAAGCCAAATAGAACAATTAAAGGCTGCTCTAAGGGAACATAAGTATGAAAAATGACGCCATTGGAAACGTTAAAATACAGAAATAAATTTAACAGTGTGAAAAACAAATTAATAAGTGAATGGGAAGAAAAAACAGGACAAACATGGCCAAGATATACTGAGGAAGTTTATGATAAAAAAGGTAGAGTAGCAAGGGATATTGGGCAACCCTATGATGCGCATCATATTATAGAGAATGATTTTGGTGGGCCTCATGAATGGTGGAATATACATCGAGCTAAGTTTCCTGATGTACATCAGGCAGGAATTCATGGTAAAGGGTCACCATCAAATCAATTATTTCCAAGGAGGTAGTTTTTATGGCTACATTTGATTTTATAAAAAATAGTCATCATAAGTTTTTTAAATTACAAGAAAATGAACTTATAGTGGCAGAAGAGAGACTTGGATTTGCATTTTCTAATGAACTTAGAAATTTTTACTTAGAAGTTGGCTATGGTTTTATAAAAGGAAATAATGTGGATGCAATAAATAGAATAATGGATCCAGATACTATAGCGGATATTACATTGAGAGAAGGTATTTACGAGTTTGATCCAGATTTAGAGGGAATATACGAGGAAGAAGATAAATTGGTTTTTTATGAAGTAAACGAGGGTGTATATTTAACACTGGATTTGAATACTCCTCAACAAACTCCTGTATATTTTTTTGAGACTCAAATAGCTGATTCATTGGAGGAATTTATACGAAAAATTAATCAGGATACTGAATACTTTGTGGATATGGTTGATTAATACTCTATAGTATAGATTAAAAGTCTTCAGTAATAAGTAAACAAACGAGATTGGTTATAGTAGCTTTATAAGTATTATAGTCACATACTACTCAATGTATACTTTACACAAGAGAATGACAAAGTTCGTGATGCTAAAGTTAAATATACACTGGCACATAAGACAAGCAAACGAAAAAGTACTTATTTTTGAAGTTGACAGAAAAAGAATAGGCTGTTAAAAAGTATATACTCTATGATGGTTGTACCATCATAGAGTATTACGTGCAATGATAGAATAGAAAATAAAGTACAAGCTTAGGCGAGATAGCATTTTATTGGGCGATGAATATAAAAATGCAATGGGCATGAAACTAACGAACTCGCAAGTTTTAACGTAGTCGTTGTCACGACATATAAAAGGTGTCATACTGTTACTACAAAACTTACAAATTTATGCTACTTAAAAACATATGAACTTAAAGCACTTGGTTGTCTATTTGAGGCAATAAGTGCTTTTTTAATTGAAAGGTATACTATAAATTTAAAGAAATTATTTTTATAAATTAAAGCTAACACAAATTACTAGTATTATATAACTAGAACTACATTAGCAAAAGGTGTGGACTCCGTATCCCCAATCTTTAAAGGTGTAGAAATAATGCCAGATGGAAGTGTCGCTAGAACTGGAACGAACTATAGCGGGAAATTCCAAGAAGCCCATGATGCCTCAAAGGCGAGTATTCAGAGTAGGATCTCGAATTTGGAGAGTGGTGGGGTTAAGGGTACGGGTGATACTGTTCATAGATCAGAAATTGACGAAGTAATTAAAAACGACTACGATATAGACGGGAATTTGGTTAATAGGTCAATTGTGCCTAAAGGTTATGATAGTGTTGAAGACTTTTTAACAAAAGTAGATGATACTACTATTAAAGAGTTTGGATATGATAGTGTTGAAGAGTTTAAAGAAGTTGTAGAACTAACAGAAACATATTTGAATACTAAAAAGAAAAATAATATATTAAATAAGCCTTTAGCAGGAGGAACACATGTGAAAAAAGGAGTAGATTTTGATATTTTAGGATTTCCAATATTTAAAGGGGATGATGTTAAGTTTTCTTTAAAGTTAGAGAAAGATTTCTATGTTATGAAAGATACAGATCAATTTAGGGAATGTACTAAATTGGTAAAAGAAGCAATTGAGAAAGGCGAAATCTCAAAAAAATTATTCACTAAAAAGCAGTTAGCTCAAATAAATGATGGTTTGCCTAGAATAGATGGATTAATATGGCATCATCATCAAATACCAGGGAAAATGCAATTAGTAATAAAAGAAGTTCATAGTGTGAATCATTTAGGTGGAAATAGATTATGGGGAGGCGGAATTAGATGAAGAATTTAGAATGGAAGTATGCGGATGATTCGGTTACGGAAGAATTTGTGGAGAAAATAGGTCAATCACTGGGAGTTGAGTTTCCAAAAGATTATATCGAGTGTGCAAAGGTAAATCATGGGGCTAATGTAATACCATATTGTTTTGATGTTGAAGGAATAGAAAGAGTTTTTGGTGCATTACTTTCTTTTGATGAGGAGAGTAGTGATTATATTGTAAGAGATTATAATAACTACCGTGCTACCTTACCTAGAGATGTAATTCCTTTTGGAATTGATCCAGCAGGAAATTTAATTTGCTTTGATTATAAAAATCATGAAGAAAATCCAATTGTTGTTTTTTGGGAACATGAAGATGCATGGGAAAAGGAAGCGCTGATGGAAAGTGAAGGGATTACGGCAGAAGAAGCAGAGAAAATTGCAAGAGAAAATGTATTTTTTGTTGCTAATACGTTCACAGAGTTCTTAAGTAAATTACATGATTAATAGAGCGTTAAAATTAAAGGGGTATCTTATAAGTGGCGGGTTTCACTTGCTTATGAGATACCCCTTTTTATTTTAGAATAGAACGGTTATTTAACAGAGAGGTTCAACAAACTACTACCTATGCTATTGCAAATTTGCTAAGTATAGAGAAATCCAGAATTCATAAGGGGATAAGCTTGGAAAAAAACAGCAAAAAGCATAGATGATATGACAGCCAAATCGAAAAGTTTTGAAAGTGACGACTAAGGTTTAATAACGTCTAAACAAAGCTGGGTGAATAAGCATCATACAGCAAGTAATAAGATTATAGATGATGAGATTAAGGGTGTGGAGGCTTCTCTTGCTAGTAAGGGTACGGGTGAAGGTATACTCAAACTAAAAAAATTAAACCGACTAATGAAAGAACTGCAGAATATGAAGAAGCTATGACAAAAGCAGCTAGAGATTTACCTCCTTATAGTAGAAAACCTAATAAACCAAGAGATTTTGAAGAAAAAGTAGTAGATGATTCTACAGGAATTACTACTTATACATTTACATCTAAGAAAAATGGGGAAACTTATAAAGTTAAATATGATAAAGGTGGTTACCCAATTTTTAATTCAAAATATGAAACATCTTTATCAGAGTCATATCATATAGAGCCTGACTCAGTGCAGTTTAAATATCTCTCACAAAAATTATATGACGATATAATGAAAAATCCAAACTTAGCAAAACAATTCAGCCAAACAGATATTGAGCTATTCAAATTAGGTAAGAAGCCAAAATCAGTCACATGGCATCATCATCAAGAGACTGGTAAAATGCAACTTGTTGATTACTATGAATATCAGGTTGCGGGTCATACAGGTGGTAGAGCAATTTGGTGTGGTGGAGATGACGGTAGAACAGGTAAACTGAAGAAAATTATTTTGGAGATGATAAAATGAGCCGAGTAACATGGCTATTTACGGATGGAGCGATAGATGAGCAAGTAATTATTGCTGTGGAGAATTCATTTGGTGTCAGATTTCCAGATGATTACCGTGAATGCATTAAAAAAAATAACGGTGGTTATCCTGAGCCTAATATTTATGATATTAATGATGATGAGGGTGGAGCAGTTTTTGATTGTCTATTAAGTTTTACAAGCAAAGATGCAAATATAGAAGTTGTTTATGAATTAACTTCACTTCCGGAAGGTATTATTCCATTTGCAAGAGACCCATTTGGGGGACTGATTTGTTTTAATTACTGTGATACTAAAGATTCTCCGTCAGTAGTTTTCTATGATCAGGAATCAGTGAATGAGGATAAAGTTAAATTAATATGCGAATCTTTTTCTGAATTGATTGAGAGATTATACTCTGATTGAGAAAAACAAAATGAACAGGAAAGAAGGTTAATTGTATGAGGAATTTAGATTTTGAATATACTTTTACTCCTATTGGCATTGAAGATATCGAAGATTTCGAGAATAAGTATGGTATATTGTTCCCTGATGATTATAAACAATTTTTGCTGTCTAAAAATGGAGGGAAAACTGAGCAACGAAGATTTAAAACTAATGATACAACTAAGAAAGGCGTAATAACATCGTCTGTTTCAATGTTTTTTCCTCTATCAATAGAAAATGAAATAAATCTAGAAGAGAAATTAAGAAGTTATAATTTGGTGCAAGTGGTACCAAGTAATTTGCTTCCAATTGGAATTGACCCAGCGGGGAGTTTGATTTGTTTATCAATTGATGGGAAAGATAGAGGTAGTGTATATCATTGTGATATGGATTACTTTGAAGAAGATAACGAGTTAAGAGAGGAATACATCCGACTAATTTCTAAAAGTTTCTCTGAATTTGTGGAGAATTTATATATTCCTGAAAACTAATGATAGGATTTTATTGATTCGAATTAGTTAATAGTTGGTTAATCTCTTTAATTTAAACGGGGCTTTCTTTATGGTCTAACGGCCCAGAGAAAGCCGCTTCTTTTTCCTCGAACTATTTAAAAGGACGGGTGAAGTTCCTAAAGTTAATCCGAAAATTAAAGTGAATTTTAAGACTGGTTATGATAAGCATTTAATTGAAGTAGAAGGTTTTAAAGCAAAACCGACTATAGGTATAAAAGGTGTCATACCGTTACTACAAAACTTACAAATTTATGCTACTTAAAAACATATGAACTTAAAGCACTTGATTGTCGACTAAAGGCAATCAAGTGCTTTTTTAATTGAAATGTATACTATAAATTTATAAAAGTTATTTTTATGAATTAAAGCCAACAAAAATTACTAGTATTATATAATTGAAATTAAACTAGCAAAAGTTGTGGACTCCGTATCCCCATTCGTTAAAGGTGTAGAAATACTGCCAGATGGAAGTGTCGCTAGAACTGGAACGAACTATAGCGGGAAATTCCAAGAAGCCCATGATGCCTCTAAGGCGAGTATTCAGAGTAGGATCTCGAATTTGGAGAGTGGTGGGGTTAAGGGTACGGGTGAAAGTGGAATTCCTCCTAGGTACGGTGAGAGAAAGATTACAGATGAAGAATATGAAGCATTAAGAAAAAAACACCGACAGCAAAAATAAGAAAACAAGTAAATAAAGGCCACAATAAAAAGATAGAAACGGAAGAAGATCAAGCTCTTCCGGGGAAAACTTTTATAGGTTCACTAGAAGCAGATCATATTGTGTCTATGGACAGAATTGCAAGTATGGATGTTTTTGGTAATTTAACAGAAAAACAACAGTTAGAAGTATTAAATAACCCAGAAAACTTTACAGGATTAAGTAAATCTGCAAACACTTCAAAGCAATTTAAATCGTATGAAGAATGGACACATTATAAAAAGGGAACACCAGATGAGATAGAAGTTAGTCCTGACTTTAGGAGCAAGATGATTACAAGAGAAAAACAGCTTGAAAGAATATTGCAAAAACAAATTGATGATTTTAACAAAGAATAATATTAAAAAGGATGGGAAAAAAATGAGTTCTAAGTTAGATATATTAAGAGAGTATAATGAAGATATTCAATTGATTAATGCAAATGAATTTAAGAATATAAACTCATCTTTAATTCCTGATTTATGGGTGGAAGTATTTAGTGAACATGATAGAGAAAAGAGAATCAAGAAAATTTTAAGTATATGGAAAAATATGTAGATAATAATTTATCTAATACTATTGCTTACTTATCAGAATACCTTGAGGATATTGAACTGATGGTAAGTGAGGACACCTATTCAATCTTGTATACAATAAAAAATCAAGGTGGAGCAGATTTATATTATGAAGGAAGAAATCCTAAAGATAGTTTTAATAATGAAGAATTAGAATCTTCATGGAGAGAAATTCCTGAATCTATTAGGAACTTTTACGAAAATGTTCATAATGGATTTTATGATTACACAAGTGAATCGATGGGATTGATGCCATTAGAAGCTATAACTTACTTTGGGGATGATGACTTAGAGTGGGGGATTATAGATGAATTGGAAGAACCTATAAGGATTAATTTAAAAACATCTTTTGGATTCTTTAGTAATGGTATGGGGAGCTACATAGCTATAGATTATGAAAATTGTAAAAATAACAATGCTACTTTTTGGTCGGCTAAGAGTCAGCCTAAATATAATGTTCACTTTTGGAATTTTGTAGATGAATGGATTGTTATCGGTTTTGAATAAAAGGTTTTTAAAATTTTGATACAAAGTCTATAAACTTAAAGAGATTTTTAGGTTTAGAAAACAAAAAGGCCAGGAATTATTCGTGGCCTTCCTTTTTGGTTACTTGCATTTTTAGATTTTCAATTTCACTTTCAAGATACTATTGAATCTTTATGTGAGGTAAAGAAAAAATAACAATATCTATTATTAATATTCTTGGCTTAGTTTGTTAGTAAACAACCAGATACAAAAGAATACATATAAAGTATGAATAGGGATGTAGTAAAAATGACAATGATACAATTTAATTCTTATCATCAAAAAGTAGAGATAAAGAGAAATTTAGAACTTATTAACTTAGAACATAAAAAAATTAGAGAGTATGTAAATTTTGATGTATGTTCTTTTGAGCAATTAGATGAATTTCAAGTAGGATACAGTATTGACACCGATGGAAACTCCCTTGTAACCGATGAGGAAGATACTTGGGACGCAAATTGGATTGTTATTGCATATGAAACCATGTGTGGAGATCCAATTATTATTGATTTAAGTGAGGAAAGATACCCTATATCTTCCATCATGCACGGAATGGACAGTTGGAGTGGTGGCGATTTTCTTGCAGATTCCATGGACTCATTTATTAATTTTATGAAAGATATAGGTGATTTTCTTACTGAGAAACAAGTGTTAGAAGGTAAAAGAATGATACAAACTAAAGAATTGGAAATATTGCTAAATGAGTTTTTGGAAAGAAATAAATTTACTGATTTTGAAATATGGCACTCTTTATTAAGTCCATTATTTGATATTGCAGAAGAATATGAGCAAACAATGGAGATAAAAGTAAAAAAGATGAAGGAAGAAGGAAAGAAAATAACGGAGATTGCTCACATGCTTAATATAAAACCTAAAGAAGTGTATGAGTATATTAAAAAAGTTTAATAGAAACTCTTCACTTTTAAGAGAATAATCAAGCACGATGAATGGAGCAATACAGGCAGAAAATGCTCGAATTTTTATAAAGCCGAAACAAAAAATCTGCTGAAGAAGAATCCATTTTGATCAATCTTTTTTTCAAAATGGATTCTTTTTATTTATTGTAAAACCTAGGATTAAGAGTTGTTTTTGATTAGACTTTAGGGTATTGGGGTTTCGAGGCAGCTCTGCATGAGCAAAGATACTTACAAAAAACCAATGAAATTCAAATGAATATCCATAAGTGAATACAGTATGGAGAATGGGACTGAAGGACGAAGGACGCGAAAGGTGGCTACTGGGATGAAGTATGGTGAAAATACTAAGTTAGTTGAGGAAGTTATCGAGTATATACAAAAAAGAAGCTTATTTGATAGGAATGATATAAAGTTACATGAATTATTACATGACATTGAAATGATTCATGATTTTGATAAAGCACAGGAATTGGCTTGGTCTCAAGATTTGGATGTTACCCAAATCGTTTGGGATGATATGAAATCGGATGAAAGTGCAAAATTATTAGAAGGAACTTATAACCCTAATATGGAATCAAAAAAAGAGATGTTATATGAAGTTTTTTCTGATAACTATAATTATTATCAGGCGTTTATTTCTATTGATCATATAAATATTCTTGAAGAAGTAGAAAGAGACCTTGAGATGTGTGCACTAAATCGTTTAGTAAATGGAAAAGTGGATAATTTTTATCCCGCATTAACGGGCAGTAAGACCGCCACCTCAAAATTCAGCGAGAGCAAAGAAGTTAGGTGGGGGATCAACTGCCCGTAAAAGCCCGATTGGTTCAACTAATAATCAGTGGGGGATGAACAAAACCCCCACTGATTAAAGTTTCACTTTATGAAAAGGTATTTAAGGTGTATAAAATGGGAGGATGGCCTTGTGGATGGAAAGGTGAGTACATGAAAGGGAAAATGATTGTCTACTTACCAAATGAAAAATGAAGGCTTACATACCGACATACTTTATGAATTTCATGAAATCTATTGCGAAACGATTATAGAGAGATGACAGGCGATACGTTTAAATATCTTGATAGTTTAGGAGGAATTATTAAATGATTAATCTATTTAATATTCCAGATTTGATAGAAAAGTCAGCAGCGAGTGATATTGAAATTCAAGCAGTAGAAAATCGTATGAATGTTACATTACCTAATGTATATAAGGAATTATTGAGATGTACAAATGGCTTTTCAATCGGTAGTGGGTTACTTATTTATGGTACGGAGCATATTGCAGAAAGGAACGAGGTTTGGGAAGTAGATGAGTATGCGAGGGGGTATGTCTCAATTGGTGATGACGGTGGGGGTAATGTATTTTTAATGGCTCAACATGCAGAGGAAAAAGAGGTGGTAGTAATTGATTCTGGGGACATGAATCCAAGCCATGCTACTGTAATTACCACTGATTTTAAAAAATGGGTAAATAGTGGTTGTGTAAGTGAAATAGAACAGAAAACGATACATAAGTCGTCTGATATTTGTAATATAGTGTTAGTGAAAACTCCTAGTGAAGGTTTGAAAGATGTAATAAGAATAAAGAACGTATTAGGGCTTGAGATTGCCGCGGTAGATTTGCTAAAGGGTTCAAAAAAACTTCCTTATATATTAGTAGAGAGATTTCCATACGGTAAGGCGAAAAAACTAATTGAAAAATTAGCAATTGATAGTACTATACTGAGTATAGAAATGACTGGGAAAAACAGTTAGTGTTAGAGGGTAACTTTCATACGATTAGAGAAATCGATATGGATCCAAGAGAGTAAATGGGGAGAGTTAAAAATGATTATAAATGATGCAGTTTTTGGTGAGATTGAGTATACATATGGATGGGTTAAGGACATTACCGTTGAATTTTGTGGAAAAGAAGTTGAAATAGCATTGATAGTGAAAGGTGAAAAAGACAGTAAGTTTGATGAAGAACAATATACTGCTTATAATTCATTATTGCAAAATTGGAAACGACTGCAGCAAGTTTTTTTACAAGCAATTTTAGACTATTACAAGCAAGAGCGTCAACAATTAGGGTATGATATTGGATTTAATGAAAATTATCCGTATATCGAAACTATTGACCAATTACTTAGGAGAATCACTTTAGTTGGAATTGTAGTCCCGTATGGAGATATTCATGAAGAGCGAGATATTGGGATAACTTTCGATTGTACGTGGGATACAGAGAATGGACTAGGAATACGTCTACTAAATGAAAAAGTAACTGAAGTGGGGTATCAAGACGTTGCCATTTGAATTTTAATCTAAGGAGTGAAAAAGTAGTATGAAAGAATTTGAGGAAAAGTTTAGTGAATTGCAAGCTGATATGATATCTATATGCATGGAATATGTTGAAGATAGAGCGGATAAAGTGTACGTTTATGCTTCGCGTGAGGAAGGAATTATTTCGGGAAGTTTCTTTTATTGCATTAACAATAAGTATGTAGAATGTCATAAAGTAAATGATGCATTGGAAGATGAAGGCGGAAGATATGATGTGTCTACCAAAAGACAGTCTATGGCATTGCGCATTATATGTGAAGATATTGAGAAAATTGAAGAATTATGCAAAGGGTATGAGCGTGACATGCCAACTGAGATGAAATTGATATATGATGCTCATAGTGGCAAGTTTAAAGCTCAATATAATTATGATTTAGTATATACGAATGATGAAGTTAAAACAGCTAGCCATATTGCTGATGAGTGGTTTGAGGAAGTGAAAAATAATAACCTTTAAAAGGGGTACAGTAATAGTTATATTTTAGTTAAATAGATAATGAGTGGGAGTAGAAAATGGAGAAATCAGTATTAGAAAAAATAGAATTAATTAAGGATATTTTAGGTAATGATCCATTTTGTTTGCTTATTGGTGAAATTATAGAGGTAGAAAAAAAGATTGATGAAAAATTAGAAGAAGGCCCTTTGAAAGATTATAATTTTATTATAAAAAAATATGAAATGTTGAACGGTGGAGTAATTACTATATATGGTCATCTAAAACGCAAAAGTATTCAATTTTATACGGAGAACATGCCAGGTGGTGCTGATAAGTGGATTTGTATAGGGAAAATTGAAAGATATCCATTGTTTATTAATAAGATGAATGGAGAAGTTTCTTGTTTGTATGGAGATTTAAGTAATCAAAATTTTATTATTGAATCATATGGTGATTTTAATAATTTCTTACAACATTTTTATGTAGGAAAAAGATATTGTGAATTAGGTAATAAGTTTGTTCAATTTAGAGGGATTAGTGAAACTGTTGGTAGTAAAGAGGATGATTGGTATCAGTTATTAGAAAGTAATAATTTATTATAATAGATTAATTGAACGTATTATGAACATAATGATGTGAAAATATGTGATAAATTATAATAACGATGTTGTAAAAAGGAGGAGAAGTAAATGGATTTTAATGAGAAAATCTCCATTTTATATAAAATGCGTTTTCTAGAGAATGAAGGGGATGATATTGAAGTTTTTGAGAGTATTCTTAATGAATTAGCGAATAAAGGGACAAATGATATAATTTCTGATCTTTGTATAATTTTTGAGGATGATATTGCTGAGCCATCAGCGGGTGACTACCTTATTGAAACGATTTTTTATATTGCTGAACATTCCGGGGTAGAGGAAGGGCTATACAAATTAGCTATTAGTATTCCTAAAATGTTACCTCATGCAGAATTCTGGGCGGAAAGAATTCATCGGACACTTTTACATTCAAAAGGTTTAGTCGTATCGTATATGAATGTTTTAGAAAATATAAATAGTTCAACAAAGCAAATAATTAAAGGAATTCTTCTTGAGATAAGAGAGGACGACCCAGATTTATATTTAGAACAAGTAAATTCAATCTTAGGGAAATTGTGATAAGGAGATACTATGGAAAAGATAAGTGATTTTATATGTTTCGAAAAGCCGTCACAAGAGATTGTTGAAAAGTATACAGGTAAAGTTCCTGAACAAATAATAGATTTATGGAAACAATATGGATTTGGAAGTATGTTAAACGGATATTTAAGGGTGATAAATCCAGAAGAATACTTAGATATATTAAAGGAAAGTTATATCCGTTATGAAGAGGCTATCCCGGTTTTTACAACAGGTATGGGAGATATTCTTGTGTGGGAAAATAACTATTTATTATTACTTAAGTATCGAAAAGGTACGGTAGATGTAGCAGTTGGAAAATTTAAGTTTTTCTTTAAAAATACGAAAGATGACTATTTTTTAGAGAAAGTATTGGATTGGATGCCTTACAAGCAGGCAATACACAGGTACGGAAGCCTTGAAATTGATGAATGCTTTGGTTACACACCGTTACTTGCATTAGGTGGATCAGAAAAAGTAGAAAACTTACAAAAGGTTAAACTTATCGAGCATGTTTATTTCATTACTCAATTTATAGGTCCAATAGAATAATGAACGAAGAAACTGGAGGCAAGATAAAGAGGCTTTCAGATTTATTATTTTGACAAAAGTATATTACTGTAAGGGAGGAAAGTAAATGAATGTAGAGAACGTGGAAATTATTTATCAAAAAGTAGCTGTGCAGTTAAACAGTATTATTCCAGAATAATGGGAAAAAGTAATGGTATATTCAGAAGTTGATGAATATAGTGATTCGACGGTATTTTTCTATTACCCCAAAAATAAGCAGGAACTGATATACAGTTTAGATATTGAAGATATGGAAGGGATTGATGAAGACGAGACTAATCGTCAATTAAATATTCTTGACAGTATCTTCAGAGAGTTATGGGAAGAATTTAAAAAAAATAAGCAGGAACCATGGACTAATGTAACATTTGAGTTATACTCTACTGGTAAGTTTGATGTTGAATTTGATTATACTTTATTAGAGGAAGAAAATAATTATAATCATTATGAGAGATTACTTATATGGAAGTATAAAAAGTTAGGAGTTTCTCCTGATGAAAAGAGAGAAAGTGATGTGAAACTAATTAGAGAATATATTCATACACAAAAATGATCTTTACTAGGGTTATAGATATAAGGTGTTTGAAAATAGATATCCTATGATAGCTGTCCTATCATAGGGTAGGTGACTCATTTTTTACTGTATCGAATATCTCATCTCATACGTTTTTATACTTATTATCTATGGTTACACACAACTCATCGTTTACTCTTGCCAACAACCTATTTTCCTCAATGATTCTCACCGAATTATCTTTCATGTATAAATTAAATCGAGCAGGTAATTCCGAGTTTGTTTCAGGAAATACGCTTCATTTCATAACAAGTCATTGGCAAATTCCTATAATTAAAATTCGGAAAATTAAAATAAAATGTTAAAGTATGTAATTATTTGTTTTATAATGGAATTGTGTTTTGGTAAGAATATTTTAAATGTTTGTAATCTAAATCAAACAGGAGGTTGTAAATATGGGGAGGAAATATGTAATTAGGATCCTAGCTTTACTCTCTGTCATATCTCTTTTCTTTAATTTAATGTTACCAAAGGCTAGCGCGGAAATTGAAAAGATTCCATCATTGAAAACAACAGCTACAAACAAAGCTGATGGCGGAAAAGAGATGCATGCAAAGAAGTCTATCACGATCCAAGACAAAGTAGAGTACACTAACTTAGTTGTTGGTAAAGAGTACACTGTAAAAGGTAAACTAATGAACAAAGTTATAAATAAGCCATTATTAATTGATGGAAAAGAAGTAACAGCTGAGACTAAGTTTACAGCAAAAGAAAAGAATGGTTTTGTAGCATTAGACTTTCCTTTCGTTGGTGCAGAACAGCAAGGTAGAGAAGTAGTAGTGTTTGAAGAGCTGTATCAAGATGGTGTCTTAGTGGCAACTCATGCTGACATTAATGACGTAGGGCAAACGGTTCGATTTGTAGAACCAACAATCAAAACAACAGCAACAAATAAAGCGGATGGTGGAAAAGAGATGCATGCAAAAGATTCCATCACGATTCAAGATAAAGTGGAATACAAAGATTTAATCGTAGGGAAAGAATATGTTGTAAAAGGTAAACTAATGAACAAAGTTACGAACAAACCATTATTAATAGATGGAAAGGAAGTAACAGCTGAGACTAAGTTTACAGCAAAAGAAAAGAACGGTTTTGTAACATTAGACTTTCCTTTCGTTGGTGCAGAGCAGCAAGGAAGAGAAGTGGTAGTGTTTGAAGAGGTATATCAAGACGGTGTTTTAGTGGCAATTCAATCTGACATTAACGATGTGGGGCAAACGGTTCGATTTGTAGAACCAACAATCAAGACAACAGCGACAAACAAAGCAGACGGTGGAAAAGAGATGCATGCAAAAGATTCCATCACGATCCAAAATAAAGTGGAATATAAGGACTTGATCGTAGGAAAAGAATATGTTGTAAAAGGGAAATTAATGAACAAAGTTATGAACAAACCATTATTAATAGATGGAAAGGAAGTAACAGCTGAGACTAAGTTTACAGCAAAAGAAAAGAACTGGTTTGTAACACTAGACTTTCCTTTCGTTGGTGCAGAGCAGCAAGGAAGAGAAGTAGTAGTGTTTGAAGAGGTATATCAAGACGGTGTTTTAGTGGCAGTTCAATCTGACATTAACGATGTAGGGCAAACAGTTCGATTCGTAGAACCAACAATCAAAACAACAGCAACAAATAAAGCTGATGGTGGAAAAGAGATGTATGCAAACGAATCTGTCACGATTCAAGATAAAGTGGAATACAAAGACTTAATCATAGGAAAAGAATATGTAGCAAAAGGTAAACTAATGGATAAAGCAACAAAGAAACCTTTACTAGTTGATGGTAAAGAAGTAGCAGTAGAATCTAAATTTACTGCAAAAGAGAAGAATGGTTCTATCACACTTGATTTCACATTTAATGCTTCTAAACTACAAGGTAAAGAAGTAGTAGTATTTGAAAAACTATATCAAGATGATATCTTAGTAGCAATCAACGTTGACATTGAAGATGCGGACCATACAGTGAAGTTCAAAGCGGAAAAATTAGGAAAACCACAGCAGGAAAAGCCGCAATTAGAGCAACCTAAAACAGGAAAAACATCAAAAGCTGGAACATTACCAGCTACAGGTGGAAATATGTACTTTACGTGGTTCTCAGTCGGAGCCGGTCTTTTGTTATTAACTCTTGGAGCCATATTATTTATTAAACGTAGAAATGCATAATAAATAGTTTTTTAGGCAGAAGATATGGATATGAAATAAAGTTACGATGCTATCTTTTCAATTACAGAACCTTACATGTGTTTGGATTAAACTTTTTATAAAAATTGAACATATAGTCATAAAGAAAGGCTCTCTTTTGATTCGGTTTTTCAAAAGAGGGTCTTTTCTTAGTAACATGCTGGTTGGTAAACGAAATGTTACTAAGGAATATATGTATAGAACTAGATACAAGTAATAGTTGAGGAAAGGCCATTGTTGGAGTGGTGAAAAATAGAGTTATCCAAATAATAGAATACTACTGAGTTGATAATGGAAATGAAATTTATGCTAATTAAATAGGAGGACATAGTGAACAAGAAAAGGCAGTTAATTCAACAAGTAAAAGTCGTGATACATAAGTTGGAGAAAGACTATGTGAAAGATATTAAGGGAATAACCATTGTGGGTGGTGTACGTGCATATATGGACAGTCACAATGACTATCCACATACATTATTAGAAGAATTATATAAAGCTGAAACGATCACCAAAGAATTAACTAACAGATAGTGATAGAGGAAAAACAAGAAGTGATAAAATAAGGGAGAAACTGTTTATAAAAAATAAAATATAATTCTTGCAATGCTTGAGAATAAGGAGAGCTATTATGAAGATATGGCAACTAACAAATTTATTAGGCAATGATGAATTAACTACGTGTAATAAAAATGGACAAGAAGTATTTGAAGATGGATTTAATGGTATACCTATGCTTAGTACATGGAAACCTATTCAAATGAAAACATATAAACATATGGAAAAAGCTGATTTGTTAAGTTTTGAGGGAGAGTCATTTCCTACCCCACCTATTTTTACAAAAAAAGCTATACATATTTTAAATGATTTAATAGAGGATCAAGTAGAGTGTTTACCGCTATTACATGAGACATATAGTTGTTATGCTGTAAATGTAACGAATATTTTTGAGTGTGTGGATCATAAAAAATCAGTTTCTACTAAATACGGTGGTTATGATGAGTTTATCTTTATCCCAGAAAAAGTAGAAAATCAGCATATATTTCGTAATAGTAACACGCAACATTCATTAGGAGATCTCCCTATTACATCTGTAGAAATATTTGTATCAGATGCTTTTAAAGAAAGAGTTACAAATAGTGGATTGAAAGGATTTCGTTTTAAATTAGTATGGGAATCTGATGAGAAAAATGATGAATAAGAAATAGAAAATAATCCAATGATACGCCCAACGTCAATAGAAGATTTTAAAACACATATTCAGTAGCATTGGACTTTAATCGAGAGAATACTTGTAAATAAAATAGAATTCAGCCTTTTTTCTAGTATAAGGGGGGATAGTTTGTGGGAAAAGATGAAATTGCAAACTTATTAGACAATATGTTAGATAAAGAATTAGAGGATTTAGATTCCCCTTCAGATAATGATTGGAGGGAACTGGAGAAAAAATTTGGTTGTCAATTTCCTAAAGAATTTAAATGCTTTATTGAACTAATGTCTGAATATGTATTTCCAGGGGATATTTTAAATGTTTCTAGTGGTAAAACGAATGGAAATGATACTATTGAATTTATTTATGATTATGAAATGAAAGAAGGTTTTTGGAAAAATGAACTAATCCCTTTTTATAGTATAGGTAATGGAGATTACTTTTGTCTTCATTCAAAAGAGGGCCAGCAAACGGGAGTTTACTTTTATTTTCATGAAGAACATGGTGTAACTAAGGAAGCGGATAATTTTGAAGAATGGTTAAATCAATTACCAACCTATTTGAATTAATAGCAAAAGATAGATTTGTATTCTAAAAGTTAATTCTTTTATTAAACTATGAATTTTTTTGAAACTCTTTAATAAACTATACTCAAAGTATGGAGGGAAATAAATGTCATTAGAAAAAAATATCTATTTTGAAAAGAATGCGTTTTCTGGATCATGAGGATGATAGCATTGAGCTATTTGAAGAAATCTTAAATGAAATATTGCAAACGGCAGATAATAAAGTAATTATTGATTTATGCAGTGTATTTCATGATGAAATAGATGAACCTTCCATTGTTGGTGATTTAATTGAATCCATTTTTTATATAATTGAAAAAAATGGAGTTGAAGATGGTTTAAGTAAACTTATTGAAGGGATAAGTATTGTTTTGCCACAAGCTAAATATTGTGCTAAAAGGTTCTATAGAAGTCTTCTAGCTTCAGATGATTTTATTAATCCATTTATTAATGGATTGAAGAAGATTAAAACTACCGATAAAGAAGACGTTATTAATATTTTGAAGGAAATAAGTGAAAAACAACCACAACAATATTTTGAAAAAGTTGATTTGATTTGTAAAGAGGTTATTTAATAATTTTATTATAAAATAACTCTAAAGTATGCGTGTAGGATTATAAAAATAGCTTTAATATGCTTCATTAAAATATCAATCTAGATAAATCATATGGTTAATACGAGCTAGAGGGACTTCAAAAAATATTTGAATGGCATGCCGAAAGCAAGGGGGAATTTGAAAGCAATGCCTTGTGATTAGATGTACTATTGATGATTACTTTATGCAATTCTAGCCTAGAAAAGGATTAAATATTTATTAGAAGGTGAAGTTATGTGGAGAGAGAAGGTTAGTCATATATCCAAAATAAGAGAGAAACGAAATCGAAAACTCAATTTACCTATCAATGAAAAGGAGTTATCAAGATTTCGTAAATCTGTAGTAGAAAAATTTGGTGAAGATGTACTGCCACAGCAGTACTATGAATTTTTACAAACAGTTAATGGAATTGAATTTAATGGATTAATAATATATGGGATTGACCAAAGTTTTTTAGACTTTAAGCCAATAAATCAGGTAGATAGTTTTTTTGATGCTAATGAAATATGGGAATCAATTAAAGACGAAGAGGAGCTGATTTTTTTCGGAGATTCAGATATAGCTTGGTATTGTTATAATGTTTCCAAAAAGAAATTTGTTGAACTAGACAAGCCTTCAGGCGAGCATATGGAAACTTTTTGCGATTTTGATACTATGCTTAAATCTGCTCTCTCAGCAGCACTTAGCTAAATGTATCGTAGTTAATGTCTAACTGCTTAAGCTAGATGAAAATAATGCAGGGGGATTCTATGGAAAGTAAGGAAAAAGCGATGAAAATCTATGATTTAATTGGCGATGGTGATATAGAACAAGCGAAGGAAATAATTATCACTGATAAAAGTTTATTTGATTTTGTAACACCGTTTGGAACTTGGCTACATGTTTCGGCTAGAGCTGGTGAATTGGATATGATAAAATTTCTTGTTGAATCTGGTATGGATATTAACCGTAATGAAGGTGTACCAAAGTCAGCACCTATTGCACATGCAGCTAGTGAAGGTGAAATTAGTATTGTAGAGAACTTATTTGATAATGGTGCAATATTAGATGTAAGTGATCCAAATAGAAATCCACTATTTGCAGCTATTTATGGTGGGCATCTTAATATTGTAAAGTATCTTGTTCAGAACGGTATTGATATAACTGTAAAGTATACAGGGGATACTATGAAAGATATGGGAGCTTATGAATTTGCTATTGAAAGAGGACAAGTGGAAATCGCTGAATATTTAAAAATGTACACTTGAGATGGAAGCCACATATTGATGTAATAGAAAAGTATGGAACACTTACATAGAATGAATGTTTCGGATTTGTTCCTTTTCTTGGGTTAGATATTTGTTTAATAAATAAAGAAATAACAAGAATAGGTTATTAGGATGTCGCGATTTAAATAGAAAAATGAAGACATCAATCCGTTATAAAACTATTAATATGATGTTATAAGTATATCGTATTAATAAAGGTTAAGAAGGGTTGTATTATGGTTGAAAGTAAGAACACCCTAGCGAAGAGCTAGGGTGTTTGTGTTATATAGTTTCACCATATGCTTCCGAATTAGGAGCAGGAGTAATCAACGAATCCTTTGTAGCGTTTCCTATAATAGAATGTAGGTGTTTAACGTTTAAATATAGGAAGAAAAACAATTAAGCTTTTATTTTATTTAAAATGGATACTCTATTAGTAGTGAATAATAAATAATTTTGCTTTACTGTCTTAATTAAAATACGATCAGTTGTACCATATGCTGTTCCAATTCGGATTGCGCTTTTTTCTTCAACACCAGCATATGTATTATCTTCAGTTACCTCAGTGATTTCACATAATGGAATATGAATTTTAGAGAATTGCCATGAAATAATTAGTTCGTCTTTTGTTTTTTCAACATTAATACCTAACATGTTACCAAGACCTTTCTATATTAAGATTTTACTCTTTCAATTTTATTATACAAATTTACAGATTTTATTTCTATTTTTTTACAGGAATTATGCAAATAACAACGAGATAAATGTTCATAATTACTTTCATTCTTATTATAACGAATTCTACAATAGAAGACAGAACGTATATTTGGTATAATCAAAACATACTATATGAAATGATGTACATGAGTTTGAAATTCATGTAATGAGGTAAGTACTACATAACAATAGCTAATATTCAAAGTTCTCGTACCTATAGGATTCAATTCATGTTATATAAACCAATTGTTAGAAAGGAAAAGATGTAATGAATCAAATTTCATTTGAAGATTTATTTGAAGAAGAAAAAGAAAAGGTGGAGATAGCTGAGATACCAGTACCTTTATCGCCCTTACAAAAGGATATTTTAGAATTACTTAATTCTGAAGAAATAAGTGCACTTGAGCTGTGCGAACAATTAATACGAGCTGGTAAAATATCAGATGAAAGATTCACAACTGATAAGCCTAAAGCATACGGGCAAGTATGCTTACTATTAGAAGGTTTTGTTAAAGAAGGAAAGCTTATTTTTGTCAAAAGTGATGAGAAAAGAGATAGGGTATATAAAGTGAAAGACGAAGATTCTAACGCATAAAATGTATAAAGTATAGTAATGAAATAAGGAAGTCCTCATATTTGTGTTGAAAGATTATTTTCACATAAGCGTGGGGATTTTTTTGGAGGGAGGATGTATGAAAAATTGGGAGTATAACGAATTATTTAATGCAATTCAGGAGGCGTATGAAGAGTTGTTAGATGAAGGGAGAGGATATAGGTATGCTATAGCAAAACTAGCGGATGAATTTGATAATTTAGGAAAGATTGAAGATGTTATAGTTGATACTGCCATAGGAGAAATAACAGTCGATCATCATATGGTTTTTGTTGGGAGTATTGAAGGTATAACAAAGAGGCTAAGTATGTTTAACCCTCAAGAGGCAGAAGGTGAATTGACAGTAGAGGAAATAAAAGATTTATCGAGAAGAATAAATAATGTAATAGAAGGATTAAAAAATGTAAAGGTTGATTATAGGTATTCCGCTGAATAGTTGGTGTTCTTGCAAATTTAAGTGACATAGCTAGACAAGATAATAGAAATATAGGAGGTGATGTTATGGAGGATAAACGTATAAATAAAACTATAAGAAATGCTATTAAGCTTGGTGATATTAATGAAGTAAAACGTGTAATAGGTGATAATCCAGAATTTTTACATTTAATGACACCATTTGGTACGTGGTTACATGTTGCAGCAAAGAAAGGACATTTTGGAATAGTAGAATATTTGATTCATAAAGGAATCGGCATTAATACAAAAGGTGGTACATTTGATGCTTCTGCATTAAATTTGGCCGCAGGAGCGGGACATTTGGAGATAGTAAAATATTTAGTAGAGTCTGGTGCCGAATTGGATGTAAGTTTAGCAAAAAGAAATCCACTATTTGGAGCAATTTATGACGGACATAAAGAAGTAGTTGAGTTTCTAGTTGAAAAAGGAATAGATATTTCAATTAGATACACTGGAGAAAACTTCACGAATATGAATGCTTATGAATATGCTGAAGAATTCGGACAAACAGAAATTGCTGCATACATAAAACGTAAGATGGATAAGAGATAACAAAGATTGTAAAAGGGATAAGACTAAAAATAAAGAGATTAATAGGCTGTATAGCTAATCAAAAATAGAGAATTAAAAAAGATTTAGGAGATGAATTTATGGGAGTAAAAAAGTGGCTTTTTTCAGGAGGTTCTTTAGCTGAAGATAAAATAGTTGAAGTAGAAAGTTTATTCGGATTTTCCCTTCCCGATGATTATAAAAAATGTGTAATGGAAAATGATGGAGGTTACCCAGAACCAAATACGTTTGATTGTGATAGTGGAAGAATTGAGGCGGTCTTCAATGATTTGATTAGTTTAACTGATGAAGACTTAAATATAAAGATGTTTTCTGAATTTGCCATACAAAAATTGATTCCCTTTGGTAGAGATCCTTTTGGAAATTTAATTTGTTTTGATTATCGACAGAACAAGAATGAACCAACAGTTATATTTTATAATCATGAAGAACAAAATGAGAGTGCAATTGAGCCAATTTGTAACACATTTACGGAATTGCTTAATAGATTGTATTATTAAAGTCAATATTACATAAAGAAAAGGGGGACAGATGAAATGAACGGTATAGGGAACTTAATTGAAAATAATGTTGAGACTTTGTTTCTTATCTTTGTAAGTATAATTGTACTGGTATTTCAAAGTATTGTCTTTGTAAGAATAGCAAGAGACTGGTTTAAGAGTAAGGATATAGAGAAGTTAAAAGAAGATAAACAGTATATTAAGAAGTTAACTATAGTATACATAGGAATTATGGTAATAGGTGCTATAACAAACTTACCTTTATTTGGATTTATATTGCTAGGTTTTATGTCTAACACTATTATATTAACGTCTTTAAAGATAGAATTGTCTGATACAAAGTCAAATCAGTTGAAGACTGTAAAGAACTCAAATTTCATGTTATGGTTTTTAATAAACGCTATGCACTTAGTATTATTCTTTATTGAGGGAATAAAACTAATTAAAAGTATTTAGGAGTAGACTTATGGATAACGATGTGACTTGAAGTACACTTCTCTTTCCTTATCACCTTTTCTATGTGAAGTATGCAATGCATTTGGTATAAGAGATATTAAACTAAGAGTCTTATAAATAAGAAAAGATGTAGAATAATCTACATCTTTTTTCGTATTACATATTCAAAAATTTATGTATAAGCTCCACGATGATGGAAATGGACTTTACTTATTAGGAGTATCCGGTCAATGTATACGAATGAAGGCTGGGTTTAGCACGAGGGAGAATGATATTACGTTCACATACAATTCGTATTGCCTGTCGCTCTTTATTCATAGACATATTGATATTGTAAAGGAGTATGAACATGACAAATAGAAATGATGCATATGGAGGGTTTATTGTATCTAGAAATGTTTTTAATGGGGTACCTATTCGATATAGTTTTCGAGAAGAAAGTTCTATTTCTCAATTAAATGGTTGGAACATCTTTTCAGAAGTGGATGATGATGAATATGTAAACAATCCAAAAAACTTTTGCATAATTAATGCAGAATCAATGTTTCAATTGCACCTCAAATGTTAGAAATATTTGAAGCACCATATGGTACAGACCTTTTTTGGGTATATGAAGATAATGTACATGTTGGTTTTTATGATTTAGTGAAAGACTGTATGACAGATATAAATAAGATTTTAAATGTAATTTCGAAGTGAAGGAAAATACTAAATAGAATGATGTTTTCAAAGATTCCTCATAGAACACATCTTACTGATTAAGCTGAAATGGTCAAGGAGGATTAAAAATGTTAAATGATATATTAACGAAGGAATATATAATACAGAATGGCCTAGAGTTTGAAGAGTGCTTAGAATATGGGGGACCTTTTGGATTAGGAATAGTAGAGTGTGCTGATGATGGTAAAGAAAAATTGTTTACTGGCTTAGCTTACGATGTTTATGAGAATGGAAATATAGAATGTTATTTCTATGTAGAAAATGGTGTTAAACAAGGAAGGTATGTGGAGTTTTATCTGGATGGAAATATAAGAAGAATCGGCAACATGAATAGAAGCGCGGCTGAAGGCTACCATGTTGAATTCTTTAAAAATGGAATGAAGAAGCGTGAGTCTGAATTTATTGCTGGACGTGAGATGACTTTTAAAAAGTATGATGAACAAGGAAATACTATAGAACAAAAAGCAGAACCAACTGAATTTGATGTATTATATGCGGGAAAATTCAGTAGCGATTTAAACAGATAAGATGAAACGTTGAATTGCAAGAAAATAATGAATTGTAATTTAAAAGAGAGATAGTCGTGGAAAGATATATAGGAAATATGAAGAGGTGTCTAAATATGGCAGTATGTTTATGGAGCCAACAAACAAATATAATAAAATTAGATCAATTAAAAAGAAGTGTATATTTTATTGTGAAAAATTCACAATGTGATTTCAATGGATAATGCCAAATTAAACGTTTTAATAGAAGAATTTAAAGAGGAGCAAAATGTACTCTTACCAAAAGTAAAACTTAAAAATACATTTCAGTTAGAAGAAATACGATTTGTTGCAGGAGTAGATTTAGCGTATTGGGAAGTAAGTGGGGAAACTTATGGTACATGTTGTATTGTAGTCATTGACTTTCATACACATGAGGTTATTGAAAAGGTGTACAGTTATGGGGAAATAACAATCCCTTATATTTCAGGATTTCTTGCTTTTCGCGAGTTGCCCTTAATTAAAGCAGCAGCAAAAAAATTAAGTGAACAGCCAGATATTTATATGTTTGATGGAAATGGTTATTTACATTATCGTCATATGGGTATTGCAACACATGCTTCTTTCTATTTAAATAGACCAACAATTGGGGTAGCAAAAAGTTATTTAAAAATAAATAATGTAGATTTTACGATGCCTGAAGATCAAAAGGGATCGTATACAGATATTATCATTAATAATGAAATATATGGTCGAGCTTTAAGAACAACCCAAAGTGTAAAGCCAATTTTTATTTCATGTGGTAACTGGATTGACTTAGAAACATGTACGGAAATTGTTATGAGGTTTATTAATAAAGAAAGCCGATTACCTATACCTGTAAGGTTAGCAGATTTGGAGACACATATAATGAGAAAAAAACTTTGAGGAGATTATAAATTGTGTAGAAACCTTGATAGAAAATTATTAAGGTTGTTTATAACTGTTTTAGATGTGTAGTAATTAATTGAGGAAATTCAGAGGGATGGTGCGAGATGAGTAAAGTAGAATGGAGATTACCAGATAAGCCTATATTGCGAGAAAATGTAAAGAATGTGGAAAAGGAGTTGGGCATTCATTTCCCTTTAGATTATATAGAATGTGTAATGAAGAATAATGGAGCACATGTTAGCCCAGAAGTATTTGAAGTTGAGGGGAAGAGAAAGGTTTTTGGGACATTACTAACTTATGATATGGATGATGATGAAAATATTATGGAGGTATTTCATGATTACAATGACACATTACCGTTAGGATTACTTCCATTCGCATTTGACCCAGCAGGAAATTTAATTTGCTTTGATTATAAAAATCATAAAGAAGATCCAATTGTTGTCTTTTGGGAATATGAGGGGGCATGGGAAAAGGAAACATTGATGGAAAGTGAAGGGATTACGGAAGAAGAAGCAGAGGAAAGAGCAAGAGAAAATGTATTCTATATTGCTAATAATTTTACGGAGTTTTTAAATAAGTTACATGATTAATAATATTATCCATATAACATGGTTCGTATAAATGTAAGAAGCAATAAAAGGAGAGAAAATTATGGACTTAGAGCATTTGAAAAAAGATATTTGGTATGGAGAAATTTCTAATCATACAATTGAAAATCTTAAGTCTAACCTAAGAGATAGTGCAACAGAGAAAGAATACTTTATTTTAATTAACGAATTGTTAAAGTTAGGTGATTTCTCCGTAAAGGGGTTACTAATTGAACTTATGAATAGTACTCGAAATGAGCTTGTTTTACATTTATGCACTAGACTATTTTGTTCAGTAGCTACTCACGATGATTTATTAGAAACGAATAATTTGAAATTCCTTTCAAGTGCTTCAGAGGATGGAGTTCATAATTTTGTAGTAAGTGCTAGTGAAACTCTTTCATATCATGTAGTACCATATCTTCTAGCATTACTAGAAGAGTGGGAAGATACCTTTGTTGAAAAAGCTATTAGAAATGAACTTTCATGGATGCTTGGAATTGAGGACGAGTATTATGAAGTATCGTTAGAAGAATTTAATGAAGCTTATTCTAGTTTTATCGAAAATAACGATACGCAAGAATACTATTATCGTAATAGACTATCTTTTCCTGGAGATTTGGCAAAGGAGTTAGTTTCGGAAGTTATGAGTTCTTTAAGAGATAGAACTACTTATAATGTTGTTATTATACCTTCCGTTTTATCAATTTGGAGTGGAATCAAATGTCCTATTCAATACGATACGATAATAACAAATGAAAAAAATAGAGAGCTGATGTCATATATTGATGTTCTAACAAAGAAAGAATGGAAGATTGGTAAAAAGTATTTTTATGGACATGTAGTTGTATAAGAAAACGATATATGTGACGAATATAAAACATTCTATGGCACCCTGTTAAGGAGTGATTTTGACTATAACGGAAAGCTTTGATTGTTGCTTCGAGGTGAATAAAGTTGGAAAATAAGATGGATGTACTCAGTAAAAAATATGTATTAGAGCATGGAATAAATTTTGATGAGGAACTATGGTTTACCTCATCCAGTGATGAAGTGTTAGATAAGCCAGAAGATAAGAATGGGAAACCTTTTACTGGTTTAGCTTATGAGTTATATGAAAATGGAAACCTAGCGTATTATTGTTACTATAAGGATGGTTTTAAAGAAGGTAATTATGTTAAGTTTCATCAGAGCGGAAAAGTGAAAGCTGCGGATTACATGATAAAAGGACAGACAAGAGGAATACGGAAAATTTGGTATGAATGCGAAGTACTCAAATATGAAGGAGAATTTAAGTTTGGCATTTGCTTAAAGTATACCGAATGGGATAAACAAGGGAATATAATTAGAAAAAAAGTTGCACCGACAAAAGAGGAGATAGAACTAATTACCTGATGCTCTAAATGAGAAGGAAGTCCATTAATGTAAAAAATTACAATATATTATTAGTAACATATAGAACAGTTTGTAAAATTACTTAAGAGTAAATAACAGTGGAGTGATGGAACTTGGTGAGAAAAGTAGAATGGCAATTTGCTGATGAAGCTGTAAATGAAGATCTTGTGAGAGAGATTAGTAATAAAATAGGTTTTAAATTTCCAATTGATTATATAAAATGTGTAGCTGTAAATAATGGTGCCAATGTAGAGCCAGAATTATTTAATGTGAATAATCACGAAAGAGTTTTCGGTACTTTATTATCTTTTAATGAAAATAGTGATGAATATATAGTTGATGTATATAGTGACTTTATTGATACATTGCCTAAAGAATTATTTCCTTTTGCATTTGACCCAGCAGGAAATTTAATTTGCTTTGATTATAAAAATCATAAAGCAAATCCAATTGTTGTCTTTTGGGAACACGAGGGGGCATGGGAAAAGGAAACATTGATGGCAAGCGAAGGGATTACGGCTGAGGAAGCAGAGGAAGTAGCGAGGGGAAATGTATTTTTTGTGGCTTATAATTTTACGGAGTTTTTAAATAAGTTACATGATTAATAGAGGATTAAAATAAAAGAATTTTCTTGTAAGTGGTGTTATTTATTCGTGAGGTCCCCTTGTTAATAAATAATAGTAACATCGAAGACTTAATTTAGGTAAACACAATAAGTACAAATTTGAAAGAAAAGAAGATTCTTTATATATATTGAGTAAAGAATTAAGAAATGTTTTCAAAGATAATCAGCAAGAACTTTGGTACGCCTTTACGATGTCGCTTGAACATAGTGGGAAATTTAACATGCATTTCGATTATACAAATTGGTTCGATACAGAATATAGTTTTAGTGATCAGATGATTATTTGGAAATATAAATACTTAGGAGAATTACCAATTGATGAAAATGATAAAGTCTTAATCAAGAAGTATGATAGTGAATTTCTGAATAATCCCATTTAACTGAATGGAAAGAAGAAATGTTTTTTTATAAAAATCATGAGTTTTAAATTGGTCGATAAGTTACAAAGCTATTTCTACAAGATAAGAATTAAAGGGGAAGTAGAATGGATAAGATTCAAATTGCGAAAAGAATGAGAGATTCCATAAAGAGTGGTCAATTGGACACGTTAAGAGGTTTACTTGAGAAAGAGCCTAAGATGTTGGAATATGTGACGCCATTTGGTACGTGGTTACATGTAGCGACAGCGCATGGACAGTTAGAAATAATAGAGTACTTAATCAATTCAGGAATTAATATTCATGCAAAGTGTGGGACTTTTTCTACAAATGCACTTGAAAGAGCTGCTACGAAAGGATATCTACATATTGCAGAGTATCTCATTAAACACCAAGTTGAAATAGACACTAGTGAGCCGGATCGAAATCCTCTGTTTGCTGCAATATATAGCAGTCATTTTGAAATCGTTAAATTGCTAGTTATGAATGGTATAGATATAACGATAAAATATTCTGGTAATAATATGAAAGATATGGACGCTTATACGTTTGCTGTTGAAAGAGGAGAGATGAAAATTGCTGAATATTTAAAGTGTAAGTTGAATGAGAAAGTATAATATATTTTCATAGTGGAGGACGCTATTAATGGAAGTACATGGAATAGTTTCAATATGGTTAGGGAATATGGAAACGCAAGATCAGTTAGATGTATATATGGAGGTTACATATGATGAAGAAGGAGACTCTATACCAGCAAGGTTTTTTGTTGATTTTAATATTGATATGATTGATGTAGATGAGGATTTTATTGAAAAGGAAGTGTTAGAAGAAGCGAGTGATGATATTTCTGTGTTGTTAACGGGATGCTCATATGATGATAAAATACTTTCTCGAATTAAGGAAGAAGTTAAATTAAAGAAATCCTATAATTCTATCGTATTAATTTATAATTTTCAGGATGACAATGCCGTTAGTAATTTTGAAGGCTTTGATTTTGTAACTGCTACAAGCTATCTATAGTTGTGAGAAAATCATAGTAAGGTAAGGAAGAATAAAAAATGAATATGTATAGTTTTTCCAATAAATATTTGGTATGATGGTGAATAGGAAAAATATACATATTGTTAATGGTTAATAGAAGGGGGGATTGTATTGAAAAGAACACCTGAATTCGTATTAGGTTTAATTGGTGGTATTTTGGGAATTATAATTTCTATTATTTTAATAATTGTAGCCATTAATGTTATGGAAGGTTTTGATTACAAACTTTTGGCTTATTATTCTATTATTTTAACGGTTCAAATAGGGCTATTCATTTTATCATGTTTAGTAAACAAGGTTAATAATAAAGTTTATGGAGTTTGTATGATTGTGATTCCTATAGTTATGTTATTTATGTCATTATTCTTTTTACTTATTCCGACAATATTACAAATTATGTCTGGTTCATTTGCATTTAGAACATTAAAGTTAGACTCTAATTGATGAATATAGCTTAAGTGTAATTTTTAGAGTCTGTATATTCAGGAAATTAGATGTTTTCGTGTGCAGTTCAAATTAACATAAGGTACAAAGTTGTATGCATTAGGAGGAGAAACAAATGATTATTTGGTCAGGTTGGGGTTTTTTAGTCGCAATTATTGTAATTATTAATACTCTTTTGGGTAAGGTTTTCTTTGAATCTATAACGGGAGACGCTACATATTTTCAAGAACATAGTTGGCCAATGGCAGTAATGTTTATTATATCAGGGCTTATGTCTTGGTATTTAGGGAAATATATTAATAAACCAAGTGGGAAAATTTATATAGATGCTGAAACTGGTGAAAAAGTTATGTTTAACAAAAGGCACTCACTATTTTTTATAAAAATGGAATATTGGGGACCGATTCTAGGAGTTATTGCGATTATAACTTTAATTACAAGATAAAAATAGAGGATGAGTATAGTACGAATAATCTATTCAAGCAAAAGGAGAATTCATTCATGAACGCAAAGAAACTACTAGGGGTAGCAGTTCCAGTCATGTTGTTATTTGGTTGTGGAGTTTCTGAGAAAACGAACACATCTAAACAGGAGAAAACAGAAGAGTCTAAAGTAAAAGAATCGAAGTCTAAGATTCAGAAGGAAAAAGTTTCGAAGGAAGACTATCCTAATAAAGTATATAAATTAGGGATAGAGTTTGATAAGTTGTTTGCCGAGCATAATAAAATAACAAGAGAGGTTTTTGACGGTAAGAAAAAGAAATCAGACCTAGTAGATAGTGTGAAAGAATTGAATGAAATGTTAGATAAATTTGAGTCGATAGATCCGCCGAAAGAGTATGTAAATCAACAAAAGGATTTTGAAAAAGCAATTAGTTATTTTAGAGAGTCTTTTTCTTTAATAAATGAAGTATTCACTCGAAAAGAAAAAAGAGAAAAAGGTGATAAGACTGATAAAGAGTTAATCGAGAAATCCGAAAAGCTAGTGAAAGAAGGAGATATTTACTGGCTTAAAGCATTCAAAGATCTTGAAGGGGATATTAAAGTCGGTGACGGTACAGTATCTATGAAAGATTTGAAAGAGTTAGATAAGAAAGCTGGAATTAACACGGATAACGTTATGAAGAATGTGAAAGATGGTACGGAGTTAATCGGTAACTGGGGATTCCAAGGAACAGACGGTTTCAATATGTCACTCATTCTAAAAGGTGATAAGACATTTGAAACATATGGTAAAGGTGAGTATCCAAATAAAAAGAATTATATTGAAGGAACTTGGGAGTATGATAAGGAAGCTTTTACAATCTATTTACATCTCAATAAACGTTTAGTAGACAGTGTAGAAGATACAATTCAAAAAAAGAAAATAACATATAAAGTTCAAGATTATGATGGGAAAAACTTGCGATTATTTAATGAGACGTCATTCAATACAATTAAGTATGTGAAGCAAAGTTAAAGTTATGTAGGGACTAGGTTTAAATGGCATAGTCCTTAATTAAAGTGTGAGTATGTAAATAATAGGTTATCTTTGGTTCTGTCTACTTAGTATCATGTTATTGTTTAATAAGGTAATAAATGAAATTTAAACTTAAGCATGTGAGGTTGGTTATAAGTGATAAAGAAATTTACTAGAGTAGTATTAACGGTGGTTATACCAATCGGTCTTATTACGGGTTGTGGAACTGCTGAAAAAACTGAAGCAAAAGAGCCGAAAGCGGTACAAGCGGAGAAAAAGGATTATACGGATTACTCATATGGTAGCAAAGGGATATTAGTAAGCGGAAAAGCGAAAGAACGTCTACAATACGAGGTTGGGTATATGGATGATAACAAGTTAATTGGGATTGATGAAAATATTGAGGACTGTATTATTTTAGATAATAAAGATGAAGCAGGTTACATTTGGAAACAAATAGAGCGCGGATCTATTATTGAAGTGCAATATGGTAAGGACCGCAAAGACATCGTAGGGGTACAATTAGTAGGAGATCGTAAGCCATACGAAATTAGTGATAAGTTTGATCGAAATACGATAAATGAGATTGTCGGACAAGTTAAAGGTCATTTGTAATAGACGTATTTCGCTAGTATATGATCTATTATCATGAAATGGCGAATCACATACATAAAAGTTTGGAATCAACGGCATTTTTTATATGAAAATGCCGTTGATTTATTTTAAAAAGTAAAGGGTATTCTATAGTCTTGTAGAAAAACACATATTAAAAAATATACTTATGAATTAGTCTTCTTTTAGTTGTGATGATCGTCGTAAGGTCATTGCCCAGAATAAAAGAGCACAAGCACTAACAGATGCACCTAATATACAAACTCCGTTCCATCCGTAGCTTGCATAAATGTTTGTGGAAAGAATTGCACCTGTAGCACTGCCGATAGAATAGAAAATCATATAACTAGCAGTGAGCCGACTTCTCGCTTCAGGACGCACTGTGAAAAGTATACTTTGGTTCGTGACATGTACAGCTTGCACAGCTAAATCTAAAAGGATAACGCCGATAACTAGTAGGAATAGAGAAGGGTTCATTAATTTAATTAGGAGCCATGAAAGTAATAATAAGGATAAGGCTATGCCAGTAGTTCTTTCTCCGAATCCGCGATCAGCGAGTTGTCCGGCCTTAGTGGCAGCTAATGCACCAGCAACTCCAGCAAGACCAAATGCTCCGATAGCTGTATGTGATAGATTATATGGTGCAGCACTTAGAGGTAAAACTAATGAAGTCCATAAAATACTGAAGGCAGTAAAAATAAGCAATGCTAATATTCCGCGAATACGTAAGATCCTTTCTTCTACAAATAATAAGAGAACAGAATGTAATAATTTACGATAGGTCATAGCTGTTTTTTTATGTTCAAGATTAGGTAAATTACGATATAACAAACCAATTACGAAGAGCATAAGTACAGCAGAGGTAAGATAAACGGAACGCCATCCGGCTAGATCTGTTAATGTTCCGGCAAATGTACGTGCAAGTAGAATTCCTATTACGACACCACTCGTGACGAAACCTACTATTCGCCCACGATCTTTTGGGTTAGCTAAGATGGATGCGTATGCGACGAGTGTCTGCGTAACAGTCGCAAGAATTCCGACTAAGGCCATACTTATAAAAAGTACGGTACTTGAAGGAGCGACTCCGACCACAATTAAAGCGAAAACGGATAAAAGCATTTGAACAATAATAAGTCTTTTTTGGTTTAATAAATCACCAAGTGGAACTAATAAAAGTAATCCGAGTGCATAACAAACTTGAGTAATCGTAATAACGACACCAATAGTTGAATGGTTGATCTTAAACTCATTTGATAAAGAATCAAGTAGAGGATGAGCGAAGTATATATTCGCCACAGCCATCCCACAAGCTATTGAAAATAATAGAGTTATATAGCCGGGCATGATTGTATTGATAGGTAATTGGAACTGATCATTATTCTGAGTAAGAGCAGTTGTTGTTTTTTCTTTAGTATTCATAATATCATCTCCTTTTGTTTTTTTGAAAAATAACGTACCGAACGGTATGTTATTTCGTAAGTAAAATATAAACAGGAAGAAGTTACTATGTCAAGTGAATTGTAAAGTGATTTCAGTTTCTTTTGACATATTATTTATAATTTAATATGATATATAACATACTGATTAGTACATAAAATGATGATTTGTAATTTAGAAAACAGTTGAAGAAAGAGGAGGGGTTAAATGGCTCGACTACGCGAATTTGATGAAGAAAAAGCTTTGGATGCTGCTATGCAACTTTTTTGGGAGAAAGGATACGCTGCTACTTCATTAAGTGATCTAACTGCTAAAATGGAAATACAAAGACCGAGTTTATATGCGGCATTTGGTGATAAAGAAGGGCTGTTTGAAGCTGCATTACGGAAATACACGAATTTACACGCAGCTAGCGTTCGAACAAAACTTCAAAAAGAACAATCTGTCAAAGAATCAATTCGTATGTTTTTTGAAAATATGGTGGAAGAGGAATATAAAAGAGAATCAAATAAAGGCTGTTTTTGTATTAACACAATGGTTGAGATTGCCCCTCATAATGAAAAATTTGAAGTGTTGACTAGAGAACATCAAATGTATCTTTCAGTTATATTTCAAGAATTAATCGCCAAAGGTATTCAGTCTGGAGAACTGCAAAGTGATGTGAATGCTAAAGCATTAGCACAAACGCTAGTCACTTCATTAATTGGATTAACAGTGTTAATGAAATCTCGTCCAGAACGTTCAGTTGTAGATAATTCGGTATGTATCATATTATCGTTATTAAAATAAATGTAACAGAATTGTATTTCAATCAACTATGTCGCTTATAGACAATTTTATTTATAAACTTTCAACCTTAAAGCACTGAATTGTCTACGAAGGCAACAAGTGCTTTTTGTTTTCCGGTAAATATGAGCAGGTGAGTCATAATGGTTGTCTGCAATGTATGAAGATTGTTGGAGACATTTGTAATTAGACATCAGATAAGAGGGGCATGCAAACACTATATAACCCCCTTCAAAGCCCCTTATAAGCACCTACCAAGTAATAAATCACTAAGAAAAAACAAAACAAAAACAACTACAAGAACAAAAACGCGCGAAAAAACAAAACCGTTGTTGTAGTAGTGAAAAATTTTGAATTCAACTGCCCAAACCATCCGTACATTCCTATATTTATATTGAAGGATTGGAATTTTCCTATTTGCTAGCAAAGAGTGGAGGGAAACTGATGGCGGTGTACCGTAATGTGCAGGTGAACTTTTGGCAAGATGAATTCATATTAGATTTAACGCCAGAAGAGCGTTATTTTTATATATATTTGTTAACTGGTACGAAAACGAAGCAATGTGGTATTTACATATTGCCAAAGCGTTTGGCAGAGCTTGAAACTGGTTACAGTATGGAGACTGTTGAGAAGTTATTGAACCGGTTTGTGGAATACGGGAAGATTTTATATGATGCGGAAACGAAAGAGTTATTCATAATAAATTGGCTACATTATAACCCTATTTTAAATACGAATGTAGAGAAGTGTGTGTTACGTGAGTTAAAGACTGTGAAAAGTAAAGAGTTCCTACATAAGTTTTTACGTAAATGTCTTGAAGAAGAATGTAAGATTCCATTATTACTACAGTATTTTGGTATGCCGAAAGAAGAGGGTTCACAAGCAGTTATTGAAGAGAAAGAAGATATGAAAGAGGTAGAAACGGTAGAAGAGGCTACTTCGCATAGTAAAGTTTATAAGTTTTACGAACAAAATATAAGTAGTCTATCTCCATATATCGTGAAGAAATTGAAGGAGTGGATACAAAAAGTTTCAGGAGAGACAGTACTAGAGGCGCTTAAAATCGCGTTTGAAAATAATAAGGGAACACTTGCTTATGTGCAGGGGATTTTGAGGAATTGGTGTAATAAAAAGTTGGAGAATTCTAGTGAAGAAAAGAGTGTGATGGGAAATTTGGAGCGAAGGAGAAGTATTTTGAGTAGTGTTTTTTAATTTATATAAATTTAATATAGAATATACGTTCGTATTCAGCGGGTTGTATGCTATACTATTTTTGAATGATAGAGGAATTATATATGGGTATTTTTTCTTTTATAAATAGATAAAAAGATGCGGGAGGAACAGAGTTTGACAAACAGTACATCAAAGTTGTTTCAATATATTAATATGACAGAAGAGCAGAAACAATTATCACTGCGATATTTAGATTCGAGAGAAGAAGCAATTTTAAAGGATATTCAACTAACGACAATTAGAGATCAAAAGAGAGCCGATTTTGCGGAGCAGTTTATAAGCGATTTTAGGAAAGTACATAAACAAGATCCGGCTTTCTTTCGGTTATTTTATCATATACTCGAGGGGCAATTATTAAATGTTCTTGTAGTACGTTTTGCACATATAAGTTTTCCTAAAATGAAGGTTTATTTAGAAAAAAGTGAACTTCCTTTGGAGAAACTTGTAGCAAGTGCATGTAAATATTTATCCAATATTTCAAGTTATGTGAATGAAGCAGATGTTTTTCTTAGAGAATTAATAAGTGAGAATCCGAACTATATAGATGAACAATTATACACTTTACCAACTCAGCAGCAATTAACATTACTTCTCGTAATGTTTGATGTAGATTATGAAAAGTTTCGTACATATAGTTCTTTATTGAATGAGAGATTAGAAGAGCATGCAGAATTTATATTGAAACTACTAGGAGAAAAGGAAAAGGTTGAAGCGGTTAAACGGTATATTAAAGGTGAAGATGGTAGTGAAGTATTTGTAGGTGGGGCTTTACCAGAATATATTTGGCAACTATTATTTTGTGTTCATAAGTATTCAAATGTTGCGAGACGATATATTGAGATATTAGCGAAGAAAAATGTGTGGAGTTTTATTAATTATGCTACACGTTATATGTGTCACACTCTCGGCCAGCCTCAAAACTACAAAAGAACAGGTAGTGTAAATAAGAAAACATATGAAGAGATTCAAATGTTTTGTAAACAGTTTTGGGTTTCTGAGGAGAGATTTTTTGCGCACCGTCTGAGGCAACATGATTTGAATAGTGAAGATTTTTGTAAGACGTATGAATATGAATTGCTATGCTTCATGGTGAAAGAAAATCCTGAATTTGTTCAACGTACTTTGCATTATTTAAGTAAAATTAATTATCTCATCATCGCACAAATGTTAGCTGAAAAAGGGCATGAGCTAAATAGAGGGAAAATGCGAGAAGAATTTTTTGTGGCTGCTTTGCAAATTAAATTGTCTACAGTGCGGGATACATATCGTGATTATTTGCTAGGGAAATTGTCATTTGAGGATATGAAGCAAATACTTAAAAATCCGAAATATAGAAGTATGTATTGGGGTATGCCAGTTTTAGAGGTCGCAATCCTTTGGGATATAGATGATGTGGCGAAGAGAGAAGCCGTACTTACACTACAATTCGGAGATGATTATAGTGTTAATTTATATGAACTTCTTTACGAATGTTCTGTCAGAGGGATAGAACCGAAACAAGTATTGGAAGATCTTCTTTCGTATGGGTTAAGTAAGGAAAAGCTTATCGCTTATGCAGTTGAACAAGCTGCATGCTACAGTGAAGAGAGAAATAAGGCGAAGGAAGCGCTTGTTCATGTCATTGTAAAAGAACAAGCGTACATAATTGAACGATTTGATGAGTATTCTACTGTGGCCAAAGCATATATTTTAGAAGAGTTAGCAAGGGATAACATGGTTAAAATGCGTCCAATTTTAATCAAAAGCTTAGGCGCTTCTTCTAAAAAAATCCGTGAGTCTGTAGTTAAACTGCTTTCAAAAGATGTAGAAGCGGTAGAATACGTAGCAGTTGAACTTAATAATAAAAAGAAAATTGTCCGTGAACATGTGATGGAAATACTTATAGATTATAAGATTGAAAAATATATGCAACTTGTACAGGAAGCTTTACAAGAAAAGAAGAATGCCTCTTTTATCGAGAAGTTTGCTCCATTACTTGAAGTGGGAAAAGTAGGAGGAGATTCAAGAAATATCGAAGAGCTTTGTAGTCGTATAGTAACGGAACAAAAAAGAGATGCACTTGTGCAGTGGATTGGATTTGAACCAAAGATCTGTCTTCGCGATTCAAATGAAATAGCAGACGCAACAATTCTGTTAGCTTATATACAGCAGTATATTTCAGATTCTGTTATTGAGAAGAAAGAGGCAGCTGAAGTAATTGGTAGTACTTTAAATGAACAAGACTTGAAAGAGTATGTGCAAACAATATATCAAATATGGATTTCTCAAGATGCAGATGTGAAGAAACGTGGAATCCTTTCGTTATATGGAATGTATAGTGATGACGAAATGGTCGGCATACTGAAAAAGCAAATCGATGAATGGGTGTTTGATATGAGAGGAAAGATTGCTGCAGATGCTGTTCGCGCTCTGGGTTTGTCATCCTCTAAGCTTGCACTTACGTCTATTCATGCAATGGCATTTAAATATAAGCATAAGTTAGTGCGTAATGCGGCAAAAGAAGCACTAAGTCTTGCTGCGAAAACACGTGGTATAACGGAAGAAGAGCTGGAAGATCAACTGGTACCAAACCTTGGCTTCAATATACGTGGTGAAAAGAAGATTGACTTTGGAAATAGATGTTTTACTGCTATTTTAACTTCAGAGTCGAAAATGGAATTAGAGACAGAAGAAGGAAACCGTATGAAGTCACTTCCAAAGCCGAATGCAAAAGATGATGTAGAAAAAGCTGAAGAAGCTAAGAAAGAGTTATCCACTTTAAAGAAAGAGCTTCGAAGCGCTCTTTCCATGCAGAAACAACGTTTGGAAGCTGCTCTATCACGAAAGCGCTATTGGTCATACGATTCGTGGAAGTCGGTATTTCTGGAGAATCTAATTATGAAGCAATTTGCAACTTCACTTATTTGGGGTGAATATACGGAAGGAAAGTTGCTTAAAACGTTCCGTTATGCGGAGGATGATACGTTTTATTCAATGATAGGAGAGAATCATGAGCTTTCATCTGGAACTGTTATTGGTTTCATTCATCCGTTAGAATTATCCGGGGCGAAAAAGGAGTTATGGAAAGAGCAACTGACCAATTCGAAAATTGTCCAGCCGTTCCTACAAATTGAACGTCCAGTATTTGTAGTAGAGGAAAATGATGAGATTGCTGTTGAGAGATTTGGCGGTATTTTACTAAATGGTCGCTCGTTATTCGGTAAGATGACGAAACTTGGATGGACTCGTGGATCGGTTCAAGATGGCGGCGTTTATTATACATTTTATAAAGAAGACACTCGAACTGGAGTAGGAGCGGAACTTTCATTTAGCGGAGCGCCGATTGGATATGAAGGTGAAGAAGATGTATGTGTATTTGAAATTCAATTTTATAAAGCGGGTACAGTGAACCGCGGTTCATATGAATATGACGAAATTGATGATGAGAGACGCATTGTACCAAAACGAGTAGATAAGCGCTTCTTTAGTGAAATGTTATATGATGTGCAATTAGCGACCGATTCAAATCTTGGTCATAATGAAAGCTGGCGTAGCGGACGATAAGAAAAACCCCCTTCATTGGTAGGAAAATGAAGGGGGTTTTCAATTTTTCTAAAAGGTTCTTTTACAATAGAAGCGAATAGATTGAGAGAGGAGGGATTGTATGGAAGTCGTCATAAAAAAGAAACGAAATAGGGGAAAAAGAATTTTTATTTGGTCTAGTAGTATCGTTCTTTTTTTGTTTATTTGCGTTATGATTTTTTTGAACATATATACGCTTAGTTCTATGCCAAAGATAGATGGAACGATAAAGCTAGAGGATTTACAACACGCTGTTACGGTGAAGCGGGATAGTAAAGGAGTACCGCATATTAAAGCGGGAAATGCACATGATTTATATTTTTCGCAAGGGTATGTACAAGCGCAAGATCGTTTGTTTCAAATGGATTTAAGTAGAAGGCAAGCTTCTGGTATGTTAAGTGAAGTTGTAGGGGAAGCAGCTGTTGATAGAGATAAGTTGTTTCGAACGCTCGGTTTACGGCGAGCGGCAGAAGCATCTGTTAGTCAATATGATGGGGAAGCGAAATATGCCCTGCAGTCATTTGCTGATGGGGTGAATGCTTTTATACGTGAGGCGAAGGCCGAAAAGAAATTGCCAGTGGAGTTTACTCTATTAGGTTATGAACCTGCTGAATGGTCAATGGTTGATTCTTTAACGATCGGAAAGTATATGGCGTTTGATTTAGGAGGACATTGGCATGGACAGGCATTTCGATATTGGGCGTTGAAAAATCTTCCGGAAGAGCAAGCAAATGAGCTATTTCCTACATATCCGAAAGATGCACCTAGATTGCTAGCTGAACTGAAAAATACAAATGTGAATGTAGCACAAAGTTTTTCAAAGACAGTAATTCCGCCGGAGTTTAACGGTAGTAATAACTGGGTGATAAGCGGTGGGAAGAGTGTGTCTGGTAAACCGATTTTAGCGGATGATCCTCATTTATCGCTTGCGACACCTTCTATATGGTATCAAACGAGGCTTGACATGAAAGATTTACATGTGAGTGGCGTTATTTTTGCTGGAGTACCAGGTGTTATATTAGGTCACAATGACAAAATAGCATGGGGTGTTACGAATACTGGTCCTGATGTACAAGATTTATATATTGAAAAGAGAAATCCTAATAATGAAAATGAATTTTTGTATAACGATAAATGGGAAAAGGCTACGGTTGTTGATGAATCTATTAAAGTAAAAGGCGGGAAAACAATTCCGTATAACGTTACGGTTACGAGGCATGGTCCAGTAATTTCAGAGTTTGCGGATAAGGGGAAAGAGAAAACGAAAACAGTATTCGCTTTGAAATGGACTGCTTTGGAGCCTTCCGCTGAATTAAAGGCTGTATTAAATATGAATAAAGCGAAAGACTGGAATGAGTTTGAAACTGCACTTCAAGATTTTCATACACCAACTCAAAACTTTGTGTTTGCATCAAATGACGGCACAATTGCTTATAAAGCGAATGGAAATATACCAGTGCGTAAAAAAGGCGATGGTAGTTTGCCAGTTCCAGGATGGACAGATGAATATGAATGGGAAGGGTATATCCCATTTGATCAGCTTCCAAAAGTAATAAATCCAAAACAAGGGTTCATTTCAACTGCGAATAATAAAATTGTTGATGATAATTATCCGTACCATATTAGTAATACGTGGGCACAGCCATATAGGCAAATGCGCATTCAAGAGTTTTTACAAGAGAAGGAAAAATATACGGTGAAAGATTTACAAAAGTTACAGATGGATCAAAAGAATTTATACGGGAAAGAATTTGCTCCTATATTTTTAAAAGAGTTAAATAAAACAGATTTAAATGAAGTGGAGAAAGAAGGCGTCAAACAATTAACAAAGTGGAACTTTTACGATAGTAAAGATGAAGCGGCACCATTAATATTCCATTTGTTAATGAAAGAGATTTCGAATACGTTATTTTCAAAAGAAGTACCGAAAGATGTAATGGAGTTATTTGAAGGGAAACAACAAGTTGTCGATGAACTAATTCGTAAAGAAGTAAACGGTGAAAATAGTGCTTGGTTTACGAAGTACGGAGGCTTCACAGAAGTTGTGCATACATCGTACGAGAATGTAATGAAGAAATTACAGAAGGAGTATGGATCGAATGTAACAGAGTGGAAGTGGGGCGATTACCATCAACTTGCTTTTACACATCCAATTTCGAGATCATCTAGTATATTAGCACTACTCGCATTTAATCGTGAGAAACCAGTTCCAATTGGAGGAAGTCAAGTTACGGTTCAAGCAGCGAATTACGGAGATAACGGTATTGTAAATCACGGTGCTTCATGGAGATTTGTCATTGATACGAAAGATATGTCAAACGGTTATCATATAGTGGGGCCGGGACAGTCAGGACATTTTAGAAGCGATTGGTATCATGATCAAATAGATGATTGGGTGAATGGTGAGTATCATACGACTACTTTAAATACAGATGGAATTGAAGGGAAAGTATTAACTTTACAGCCGAAGTGATAGTATGTTCCTATTTGCAGATGGCCCAGCTTTATGAAGTAATAATCCTTCCGCTAATGAAGGTTTTACTTTATAAAAGAGACTCTTACTATTGTAAGAGTCTTTTTACTATGATAATGGATAAAATATCCTTTTTGTAGAAACGCGACAAATTTTGACAAAATATTGGACGGGGACTTGTTATAATATCTTTTGGAATATTATGTTTATTGAACTGAGGATGAAGTAGTGTGCAACAAGGGGAATTTCTTAATAGTTGCAGTGAAATCTAATAGGGGGATTTAATATGAGCATTAAAGTAATAAGGGCAACGGGTATGATGGGCGGAGCAACAAGAGTTGCTGTAAAGGTAGATAACGAAGTAGTAATGAAACTTGAGAATAACGAAGAATATACGCTTCCTTTTGAATTAGGTGAAGCGAATATTAAAGTAAAACAATTCTTTTTTGGAAGTAAAGAAAAGAAAGTAAAGGATGGCGAAATAGTAGAAATTAAGATAAATAGTATCGCCATGCTATTACTGATGGTGTCAATGATGGCTGTTTTATTCGGTTCGTCAATTGGTATAAATATTGTTGTTTTTGGTGTAATAGGAGCATTAGGTACGTTAGTATACGGAGTGAATAACTGGTTTAGTTTAGAGGTTAAATAATTATTGTATATATATTTATTTCAGTTGATTTACTATACATGAGATGAAAATATTTTTAAGCGGGAAATGGGGAGGATCATTATGAAGAAAATGGTTGTAATATCTAGTTTGGCGCTAATAGTAGGTTTAACAACTGGTTGTAGCAGTGAAAAAATAAGTGGACCTAAAACAGTATCTGTAAAAAAAGAAAAAGAGTTAGTAGCGAAAGATATTTTTAAAAAAGCAGCTGACGGATTAAAACAAGAGGAATATCTTACATTGACATCTCTTATGTCAATGAAGGGGAGCAGCCAATCAGAAGAGATTAAAATGAAAATACAGATGGAGCCGAAACTGAAGAATTCTAGAGCTGAAATGAAAATAAGTGGTACAGATATTGTAACGTATGAAGTAGATGGAAAGGTCGCTGCTCAAGTGAAAAACCCTGATACAGGAGAGTTAGTTACGATACCTAATGATCAATTTAATGTAAATGATGTAATGGTCAGTAAAAATTTACTTAATGAGTTAGATTTACCGGAAGCTTTGGCTAAGAAAATGAAAGCGAAGAAGGATGGGGACACATATAAACTTACACTTGAATTAAAGGGAAAAGAAGCGGTAGATACGTTACAAAAAATTAATGGAGATATGAAGAAATTAACGGAAGGATTTAATATGGATGCGTTTAACATTGAATATATAATAACAAGAGATTATAAATTTGAAGAGATGCGAACAACTATAAAAGTGAGTGAAAGTAACTCAGATAAAAAAGCTAGTACAGATAAGGAAAAATTGGATGCAGTTGTGAGTATAAAGATTGATTCATATGAAAAGTTTGATTCAATTAAATTACCAGAAGGAATTCAATAATTTCAATCGTAAAAGGATAAAAAAGAGCGGAAATCCGCTCTTTTTTATTTATCTTACTATTTTTAGGAGAATTATATGAATAACACTTTTATTAATGAAAACTTCATGTAATTTTTTCTGGAATATATGTGAAACATTGTATAAAATAATCAAGAAAGTCAAAAATTATAGGGGGAAACTTGTGAAGAAAAGTAAGAGTTTAGTAAGCATTTTAGGAGTGTGTATCATGTTGTTTTCTTTTTGTTTCCAAGGAAATGTACAGGCAGATGTAAATACTGTTCAATCTGGAAAAATAAAATCAGGAAACGTAACAGTATGGGAAGTAGAAAATGTAGCGAAAGTGTTAGCTGATGTAGAGCGCTTGAATTTGAATACGGTGAATGTACCGATCCAAGTTGATATTCCGAATGTGAATTCGGCTAATATGGTAATTAATCAGGCACAAAAGAAACAAGCTATTATTTTAATTCAAGAATTATTAAAGCGTAATATTCAAGTTATAGTGGAACCGTTCCCATATATTCAGCAGGGGAATGTTGGAGAAACAGAATGGAATCCAAGTAATATTAATGATTTCTTCTGGAATTGGAAAACGGTTATTCTACAAGATATTTTTAATTCCATTACAAGTAAGTACAATATTTATGGGCTGAAAATCGCTTCTAATTTCGTGAATATGGAATATGCAGAAGGATATTGGAATGATACAATCGATTTTGTTCGCCAGCAGTATAAAGGAAATGTTTTGTATCAAATGAACTGGTGGTTAACTGCAAGCTTTGATCCTTCTTTTGAGGCGAAATTTAAAGAGAAAATAAATCGCCCGTATTTAAAAAAGGTGGACATCGTAAGTATTGATAGTTGGTTTGAAGTTTCAGGAAAAAGAAATCCATCATACGAAGAAGTAAAACAAAGTTTATTTGCGACGACAGTATATAATCGTGTCCAAAATGTCGTTCAGCAACTTGAGACATTACATAAAACAACAGGAAAGCCAGTATATTTTGGTGGATTTAATGTACCAGCACGTGAACTTGGACTGCAAAATCCGTGGAATCCAGATGTTACGAATGTGTTTTCAAAAGATGTACAACTTAACGGGTGGCGTGCTTACCGAGATGTATTAGAACCGAAGCCGTATTTTAAAGGTTTTTCAATTTGGTTTATTGGCTCTAATGATAGTAATCATTCATATCAAATACATAGTAAAGAAGCAGAGGCAGTTATTAATGGATGGTATCGAAAATAAATTTTATAAAATAGGTAAGTTTTAGAATCCATTACATATATTTTAGTGAAAGGCCTTTCACCATCTTATCACCTAGGGGGCAATCATAATGAAATTTTTGTCATACCTTACAGTAATTTTGGTGATTCTTGGCGGTTTGAATTGGTTGTTTGTAGCGTTAGATTATAATGTAGTTGAGAAATGGTTTGGTTCTATGCCGGCGCTTGTGGATACTATTTATTGGCTCTTTGGTCTTTCAGCTATTTATCAAATTTTTGATCGGTTCTTTACGAGTAAGTAGCTATTATACTTTATTACTAGAGTGTTAAGTACGATTATGTACTTAACACTTTTTTGTATGTTTATAAAGTAAGCATCAAATATTCCTCACCTATAATTTGTAAATAACCCATGAGATAATCTCCGTACATACTACATGTGGAGTTTTTTTAGGAATTTACAGTTATAACATCTCATATTTTGTTTATAATTGTAAATAGTTATTGAAATGTATAAGTGTTATCCCGCTATTTGCCGGGCTGCCCGTAAAAGTCCGATTGGTGAGGGCTGATAATTAGTGGGGGATGAACAAAACCCCCACTGATTAAAGTTTCACTTTATTTCTTTTTTAATAAATAAAAAATATAAAAAGGAAAAGTAATGCAACTTTTTAACGCGCTTATTCGTGTTATATATGAAAGGAGGAGGGGGATGGAAATTGAAGAAATATATAAGGTTTATATAAACGATGTGTACCGGTATTTATTTTCCCTTTCTCGTAGTCATCACGTAGCGGAGGACTTGATGCAGGAGACTTTTTATCGGGCGTATCTTTATCTAGAAGACTATGAAAACCAAAAGGTAAAATCATGGCTATTTAAAGTGGCATATCATACGTTTATTGATTTTGTTAGGAAAGAGAAAAAAGTAACTTTTGTAGGAACGGAAGAATTAGAGACAATACAAGCAGGAGAATCTACAGAAGAGTATGTAGTCGCAAAAAATAGTTATGAAAAATTAATTCAGATTATTCATACTTTACCAGTGGTAGAGGCACAATCTATTTTATTATGTGACGTACATCAATTAACGTACGAAGAGGGTGCTACTGTATTAGATTTAAAGGTAAACACGTATAAAAGTCACATATTTCGCGGGAGAAAGAGATTAAAAGAATTGTTAAAGGAGGAAAAGAGTCAAAATGACAAATGATAAACCTCATTCTGAACAAGATGATTATAAAGAATTGTTACAAGAAGCTCTTGATCAAAGACCGGCTTCACTTCCTGATGGAAAACAGGAGCAAGTGTTGAAAATAGGTAAAAAAAGAGCGCGTATTACGAATGTTTTGATTGTATTTACTTTTTTACTACTTATTCAACCTATTTTATATATATCTACACTCTTATATTATACAGTGGCACCTACAAACGCAATGGAGATACGGAATGTAGTAAATCAAACGTTAAGTGTAACAGAACCAAATGTATTTTTGAAAGATAGGGACATGGAGCAAACATTGCTACCGCTTAGTTTGCAATTGCATTTTGATTTGTATAAAAGGGTAGGAAAGAAAGATATTCGAATAGGAGAAGAGAAAACAGATTATGTATTAAGTAGAGCAACGAAAGTAAGCCGTGAATATACAACAGATGAAAAAATTCCAGAAGTCCCCTATATAGATAACGAGGTGTTGTCTCATCCTAATAATTATAATGCGTCCTATAATAGTAGCGAAGAAGCGCAGGTATTAAAGGGTCTTCCGCAAGAATCTGTTGTAGAAGCATTTGTATCTTTTAGAGAATTATTAAGTGTACAAGAGGTAACGAATATGTTTCCTACTATTGATATTGTGTGGTATGCCGTTAATACAGGATTAGAGGAGAAGCAAACGAATGAAGAGGGTATGTATGTAGCCCCGATTGGCTTTCCAGCAGAAATGATTTCAAGTCCAAGTGGTGCTTTTGTAAGTGATTTACCTCATGAGGAACAATTTATTGATGTGTTAAAGTCATTACAGAAGCATGAAAATTTAGCAGTGAAGCTATCTAGAGCGAAAGTATTAGAGTTGTCAAAGCGTATTTCTTTCCTTGAAAAAAATGGGATAAAAACATACGGGGCAGTTGTAACTGGGCCTAAAGTAGAAGTTGAAAAATTGATGAGCCACGAAAAAGTTAGAAAATTGAAAGTAGGTGAAGCGAGGTTATGGAATTGGCATTCTTAAAAAAAGGAAAGAATCATATGTATAAACAGGAAACGTGGATGGGGACTATTTCATTAATTATTGCCTTTCTAGCGTTATTGTATTTGAACATTATATTGCTTATTCAAGAAACATTTATAGGTAAAAGTTTTCTGCAAATAGTTGGTATTGGAGTGGTGTGCTCAGTCATAGGTATGATCACAAAAAGCAAAAGTCGAAAATATGCATTGTGGGCATGTAGTTTATTTATTTTTATGCTGCTGTTTTCTATATTTGGATTTATGTTAGGTTGGATGATAAGCTTTGGGCCATAAATATGTGGAAAAGAGCGAATGTAGATTCGCTCTTTTTCTAATGTATAAAAAGTAAAATAGATAAGAGAAGAACCTATCAAATTTGAAAGGAGAGCACTATGCATCTAGGCTGTTGTTTTGTTGATATGTTTTCTGCTCACTTTATATAAAAAAATATTTGCACATGCAAGCGATTCCATTGCGTCTTACGCCGTAATAACGGAAAACAAATTGACCGTGTATTGTATATAGGTTATAATTCAGAAAGTTTAAAAAATAATAAAAATGAGAAATAGGGAGGTTATCTGGGTGATGGAGAGAGTGTATAATTTTTCAGCAGGACCATCTATACTCCCTTTGCCGGTTTTAGAGAAAGTGCAAAAGGAGCTTGTAAATTATAACGGGACAGGCATGTCTGTTATGGAAATGAGCCATAGATCTTCTTATTTCCAAAGCATTATTGATGAAGCCAGCAGCTTACTTCGTGAATTAATGAACATTCCTGATGATTATGAAGTTTTATTTTTACAAGGCGGTGCGTCATTACAATTTTCTATGATACCGTTAAATTTAATGAGTACGTATAAAAAAGCTGGGTACGTACTGACAGGTTCATGGTCTAAAAAGGCGCAGCAAGAAGCCGGAAAAGTAGGGGAAGTGCAAGTGATTGCTTCTTCTGAAAAAGAGAAATTTACTACGATTCCTAAAATGGATGATTTACCAAATGATGAAGAACTAGATTATATACATATTACAACAAATAATACAATTGAGGGGACAAAATATGTGGATATTCCACATGTAGAAAGAGTGCCGCTTGTTGCGGATATGTCCTCAAATATTTTATCAGAACAATATGATGTTACGAAGTTTGGTCTCATATATGCGGGTGCGCAAAAGAATTTAGGGCCAGCGGGTTTAACGATTGTAATTATAAAAAGAGATTTAATTGGCAGTGCAAGTAGTGCTTGTCCTACGATGCTAAACTATGAAACTTACAGTAAAAATAACTCCCTATATAATACACCGCCATCCTTTAGTATTTATGTGACGAAACTTGTACTAGAGTGGTTGAAAGAACAAGGCGGGGTATCTGCGATTGAAGAACAAAATAGAATGAAATCTTCACTTCTTTACAATTTTTTAGATGAATCTAAATTGTTTACTTCACCAGTTGATCCCACGTATCGATCACTTATGAATATTCCGTTTACAACACCGTCAGAAGAGCTTAACAATCAGTTTTTACAAAAAGCGAAAGAACGCGGTTTCGTTACGCTAAAGGGACATCGTTCAGTCGGCGGTATGCGCGCTAGTATTTACAATGCGATGCCAACCCAAGGTGTACAAGAATTAGTAGACTATATGAAGGAATTCGAGCTTGAGAATAGATAGGGAGATGGGGATATGTTTCGTGTTCAGACGTTAAATCAAATTGCGGAAAAGGGTTTGCAAATTTTTGATGGGAATCGCTATGAAATTGGAGACAAAGTAGGTCATCCAGATGGTATTTTACTTCGCAGCTATTCTTTACATCAAGAAGAATTTTCAGAAGATTTAAAGGCGATTGCAAGAGCTGGTGCCGGTGTAAATAATATTCCTGTTGAGCGTTGTACGGAAAAAGGGATTGTAGTATTTAATACGCCAGGGGCTAATGCGAATGCAGTGAAGGAACTTATTATCGCAAGTCTTATTATGTCTTCCCGTAATATTATAAATGGAGTGAGCTGGACGAAAGAGTTGGATGGAGAAGAAGTACCACAGCTTGTTGAAGCTGGGAAGAAGCAATTCGTTGGATCAGAGATAGCAGGGAAACGTCTAGGTGTTATCGGTCTTGGTGCAATCGGTGCTTTAGTTGCGAACGATGCGTTAGCTTTAGGAATGGACGTTGTCGGATACGACCCATATATATCTGTTGAAACAGCATGGCGTCTTTCTACGCAAGTGCAAAGAGCATTTAGTTTAGATGAAATTTTTGCAACTTGTGATTATATTACATTACACATTCCTCTTACGAACCAAACGAAGGGGATTGTTGGTGAACACGCTATAGAGACGATGAAAAAAGGAATGCGTCTATTCAATTTCTCAAGAGGAGAACTTGTAGATGAAACAGCTCTTCAAAAAGCGTTAGAAGAAGATATTATTACACATTACGTAACAGATTTCCCGAATGAAAATGTTATAAAGATGAAAAATGTAACAGCGACGCCTCACCTTGGTGCATCTACGTCTGAGTCTGAAGAAAATTGTGCGGTAATGGCAGCTCGACAATTACGTGAATATTTAGAGACAGGAAATATTCGTAATTCAGTAAACTATCCAAACGTAGAACTTCCGTACATTGGAAAAAAACGAATTACGATTATGCATCAAAACGTTCCGAACATGGTAGGGCAAATTACAGGATGTTTAGCAGAACATCATATTAATATTGCGGATATGATTAATCGTAGTAAACATTCTTGGGCGTACACAATGATTGATATTGATAATGGTATTGATGATATAATTAAAGAGAATATTGTGGAAAATATAAGCAAAATTACAGGTGTTGTAGCCGTTCGAATGATTGTGTAAAGGAGAGAGGAACTTGGCAAATATCCGACCGTTTCGGGCCATCCGTCCAGTAGAAGAAAAAGCTGTGCAAGTGGCAGCTTTACCTTACGATGTATTAAATAGTGAAGAGGCAAGAGAAGTTGTAAAAGGGAATCCATATTCTTTCTTACATGTTGATAAAGCAGAAATTGATTTAGATCCAGCACTTTCACCGTATGATGATCGCGTATATGAAAAAGCGGGTGAAAATTTAAAGCAATTTATACAAGAAGAAGTGTTCGTTCAAGATGAAGAGCCAGCGCTTTATATTTATGAACTGACGATGCAAGGAAGAACGCAGTCAGGCCTTGTCGTTTGTACATCGATTGACGAGTATGAAGACGATACAATTAAAAAACATGAAAGAACGCGTCATGAAAAAGAACTAGATCGCATTCGTCACGTAGATGTGTGCGATGCAAATACGGGTCCTATCTTTTTAACTTATCGTACAAAAGAAGACGTGAAACGTTTAATTGCAAGCTGGAAAGAAGAACATGCGCCAATTTATAAATTTACGGCAGAAGACGGAGTCGAGCATGTTGCGTGGAAGATTGCAGATGAAGAAGTAATTACGACTTTAGTAAATGCATTTGAAGATATCCCTAACTTGTACATTGCAGATGGACATCACCGCTCTGCATCAGCTGCAAAAGTAGGAGTTATGCGAAGAGAGCAATATCCGAATTACACAGGAGAAGAGGAATTCAATTTCTTCCTATCTGTTTTATTCCCTCATGATGAATTATCAATTTGGGATTATAACCGGGTTGTGAAAGATTTAAATGGCTTATCAGTAGAGCAATTTTTAAAGCAAGTGGCGCAATATTTTTATGTGGAAGAAGCAGGTGTTTCACCGTATAAACCAAATGAGCCAAAATCATTTGGAATGTATGTAAACGAGAAGTGGTATAAGCTCACTGTGAAAGAGGAAACATTTGATGCGAATGATCTTGTTAGACGTTTAGATGTATCGATTTTACAAGATCATTTAGTAAGTCAGGTGCTTGAAATACATGATCCGCGCTCAGATTCACGCATTGATTTCGTCGGCGGAATCCGCGGATTAGAAGAACTAGAACGTCTTGTGAATAGCGGTGAATATAAAGCAGCGTTCTCATTATATCCGACATCAATGGAAGATTTATTAACAATCGCAGATGCTGGAGAAGTAATGCCGCCGAAATCAACATGGTTTGAACCGAAACTTCGCAGTGGGTTGTTTGTTCACTCATTAAAGTAAATATAGACTTCTGTAGTTTGGAAAAACCGAAATGATTGTTAATTTCGGTTTTTCTTTTGTAACAAATGGAACATCAGTTTAGTTAATTGTGGACTGTTTTTAAGGAGGAGTATCGATGAAATTGCAAGTAGGCGAAAAAATCACCTTTGAGCGAACTTTTACAAAAGAAGATGTTGTTTTATTTACAGAAGTATCTAGGGATGAGGGAATTCATCATATTACACCAGATGAACAAGGACGATTTGTTGTACAAGGTCTTTTAACATCAACGCTTCCTACGAAAGTTGGCGGTGATTATAACGTACTAGCTCGCAAAATGGATTTTGAATTTTTACGTCCTGTTTTTAGCGGTGATACGATTCGTTGTGACGTAACCATTGAACAATTTGAACCAGATGAAAAAAATCGCACAAAGATTATTGCGATGTTTATATGTAGGAATCAACTTGAAAAGGAAGTAATGAAGGGGAGTTTTTCGGGGATTATTCTTTGATTATTAGGTAGAGAGGTAAAATAAAAATACACCTAATTAATAGGTGTATTTTTTTAGACTTGAAAACCACATATGTATTGGAGATTTCTCTCGGTTACAGTGTAGCACAATGGAATACATAATATTTGCTAAATTGAATGGTTTCCGTATAGATATGGAAATTGAAAACTAAATAGATTTCAATTTTGGTAACTTAAATACCTGTACCATGTTCAGAATTAGCAGGGGCGCCGCCGTCGCCTATACTATAAGCAGGAGCGCCTCCAGTATGTCCCTCAGAAAAAGAAGGAGCTGGTGGAGATGGGAAGTGAGTATGTCCAGCTTGGTTTGTGAAACCTGCGTTTAAGCCAAATGCAGCAATACCCGTAAATGCAATACCTAAAGCGATTTTACCAATTGTTTTTTTCATTTCTTTAACCCTCTTTCATTTGATTTTTTTGCTACTGTACTATTAAAGAAGTATAAACTTGCTTTCTCATGTTGTTGTTTGTTATAAAACGCAAGAGCTAGCTTTTCAAGATACTCAGAAACAAAGATATATAAAGATTCTTTAGTGAAGTATTCAATTCCTTCTAAAACAATCGGTTCAATTTTGTCTAATTCAGTTTGATTCATGAAAGCTTCTAATATAGCAAAGTGATGTTTGTGCTCTTCATTATCTAAGTTAGACACGATTTGATTTCCTATTTTAATGTAATCGTTCGCTTTTTCTGTATGTCCTAATTTTTCATGTTCTTGTGCAAGTAAGAATATAGCTTTGTAGTGAGAAGGGATTTTTTCAACGACCTGTGTCAAGTGACGAATCGCTTCTTCAGATAGATTCTGGCTAGCGTATAAATGTCCTAGGTTACCGCGTACATACAGTTGTAATGATTCTTCATTTAATTTCTGGAGAATATCTAACGCTTTGTTATAGCTTTCTTCAGCTTGTTCAAAATGTCCAACGTCTACATAAGAAGCACCAAGTACACTTAAACAGGAAGAAATATTTCTTTCACATCCGTGTTGCGTTTCAAAAATTTCTAATGCTTTAGAAGCATTTACAATCGCAAAACTCGGTTGTTGTTGGTGACAATGATAAGCTGCGTATCGGTAATAGAAATCAGCCTGTTCAATCTGACTGTGTCCGGATAAAAGTGCCTGTGCTTTTAAGAAATATTCTTCTGCTTCTTGATAATGATTAATTGCTGCAAAATGAATCGCTTTATAATAATGATATAGATAAGATAAGTGTTTATCTTCTGGTTTTTCCTGGTCTTCTATGATTTGAAAACTATCTTTCGTGATTGATAGTCCATCTGTCAGAGCTGTATGTCGGAACTGGAGTAATGCGTAATATAAATGATAGAGTGGAATTGTTTCGGTTTCTTTCAAAAGCATTTCCTCATGTTCTTTTGTAGCTTCTTGAAACTGAACTTGTGCTTCCTTAACGTTTTGCGTTAAGATTGCATGGTACCAAGCTTCTAAATGTTTTGTTGTATATGTATGTCCCTTTAATGAAATGTTCATAATAGCCCCCCTTTATATTCTTTTATATAGTTGCAACTATAATGGTAACACAATTAAAAGTAATTATTTGGAATTTTTTATTGATAAATAATATTCTGAATTTTATAGATGGATAAAACCTGTCAGTCCATGTGTTTTTATGGTGCTGGCTATTTTTTAGGGAGAAACGGGACCACGATCGACTATAGAATCTTAATAAAATGATGTCACATGCACAGTACTAAAATAAAAGTTGAGAAAGTTTGCATGAGATGTGAATAGGATGAGAAGGTAAAACCCTAGCTACATGGCTAGGGTTTTTGTGTTAAATAGTTTCACCGTGAGCTTCTAGTTTCGGAGTTGGAAAATGTTCATGCCCCTCTTGCTTCGGAGCACCGCCGCCCTCACCAATATTATAAGCAGGAGCACCGCCAGTATTGCCGTGTGAATCTAGTTTAGGAGAAGGAGTATCCCCGATGTTATAGGCAGGAGCGCCACCAGTGTCGCCACGGGCATCTAACTTTGGTGCTGTTTCCCCATGTGCTTCTAGTTTCGGAGCAGGCGTATCGCCAATATTAAAGGCAGGAGCCCATGAATCTCCATGTGAATCTAATTTCGGAGCAGGAACATCGCCGTGTTCAGCTTTTACAATGCCTCCATCCCCAATGTTTACACCAAAAAGACCAAAACCAAGTACTGATAATCCTACAACAGCTGTACCAATTTTTCTTTTCAATCTATATCTCTCCTTTTGTATTGTTTTTTCCATTTTGTCTAAACGTGGTAGATAAAATGAAATGAATCGTAAAAAATTACCAATTACATTACGATATACGAATGATTCTGTGTAAGATTTTGTAAAACATCCTTGAAATTTGAATTTTATAAAAATAAATTTCGACAAAAGCCATTTTTTCAATTGGTTGAATAGATTTTGATTGAGTTTTTATAAAGGTATTCGCTAACTTTAAGACCGAAAACTGCTTTTAATTTCTTTATACCGTGCTCATAAGGTTATCTTAGCTTTGAATCAACTTTTGTAATTCGAGAATCTAGTTCTATTACTGAATATTTGAAAAATACAGTATGCAACATTGCATGAGAAAAGTGATTGCTATTCTTTATAACCTGTAACTATAATGGTTACAGGTTGGTCGTAGCCAATCGAACAAATAAAATCATCATGAATGGAGATGTTTCATAATGGGTATGAAAAAATTAATTTTAGCAGGTGCTTTAGGGATCGCAGTATTATCAGGAACGAACTTACCAGGATTAGAAGCAACAAAAGCGAGTGCTGCTTCTATTGAATCGAATTTCTCGACGTTAGAAGGGCGAGTAGTAGAAGTGGATAATGGTGTGATTATCGTTAAATCTAAGCAATACGAAGAACCTGTTAGTGTTTATATTGATTCACTTTCAAATGTGAAAGTAGGGGATGAAGTAAAAGCTACTGGATCTATGATGCGTAATTTTACAGAATATATGGTTGCAACTGCAGTTGAAAATACAACAAACAAGTTAGGCATGCACATGAAAGAAGATGGCTCACCTGATTATGTAATTGGAGAAGTATCAAAAGTAGGAACGATGGAAGATGAGGGAGACGGTGCTACTAAATATGTCGTAGTTGAGTATCCATCGCTAAATGGGAAGAAAGTTATTATTGATGTTTTCTTAACAAAGGGACAAGTATTTAATACGGGTGAGAAAGTGAAAATTGATATGAAGTATGTGGGCTGGGGTGGAAGTTCTATTAACTGGAACACAACGGATCATATCGAAAAGGTTTATGAGGTAAAGGGCAACGTTGAAAATAATGATGATGTTTGGATTTGGTCTTAATTAGACGCCTGTAAATAACAAATGTATCATGCAGTACCCAGCAAATGATCATGTGTATGACAATTTGCTGGGTACTTTTTTGTTTGATGTTTTTTTGAGAATAACGGATTTCCGATTAGAATATGATGTTAACACTGGAGCGAAGGTGAAAAAATACAATATTGAAAGAGGTGTTTAAGGGTGGAGCGAGATGAGGTTTATTTACGAGCTAAAAAAAGGATGGAGAATTTAAAAGCGTTTTACATTCATTTAACGGTCTATATACTAGTTAATTTGATGCTTTTTTTTATAAATATAAGCTCTGATTCAAGTAAATTATGGTTTTTATATCCACTTGGAGGTTGGGGAATCGGTATCGTTATACACGGTTTGACAACTTTTCCAATTGGGATATTCGGAAAAGAGTGGGAAGAACGAAAGATTAAAGAATATATGGAGAAAGATAAGTAAATTTATTTCTGGAGTGTATGAATATAAAATCTCATATAAATCTCTGTGATCAAATGCTTGATGCGAAGTCTATTCTATAGCTTCGCCTATTTGTTTTGTATTCGAAGTTTGTGCGAGTGAGAGTGTTCATATACATTTTTAAGCGTCAATTGCGTGTGAAATCAAAATTTTATTTGTAGTACATAATAAATACAGTTGTTTTACTTTTTTAATTACATGTGGATATAGGAAAAGTTTGTTTATCATCCTATATTAAAATAAAAACAAACCACTGTTCGATTTGAATATTCCACGATATAATGGTGAGAGTTTATGACAGAATAAATATTTACATAAGAAGTGAGGTACTGTATGAAGAAAAGAACGACAGACATTATTTTTATTATTATTGGTGCATTCCTTTTTGCATTAGGTGTGAATTTGTTTGTTATCCCGAACGAGTTTGGTGAAGGCGGGGTAACGGGTATCACGATTATTACCTACTATTTATTTGAATGGTCACCAGGCTTAGTCAACTTAATTCTAAACGCGTTTTTGTTAATAGCTGGCTATAAATTTTTGAATAAGATAACAACAATTTATACGATCATTGCTGTAGTTACTAACTCGCTATTTCTTCATTTGACAGAGGGCTGGTATATTACTTCGGATGAAATGCTCGTAAATGCCATTTTCGGAGGAATATTTATAGGATGCGGGATTGGTCTAATTATTCGTGTTGGCGGAACAACAGCAGGTACTACCATTTTAGCGAGGATGACACATAAGTATTTAGGTTGGAGCATTAGTTATGGTCTATTGTTCTTCGATTTAATCGTTGCTTTTTCATCTTATTTCATCATTGGTGCAGAAAAGCTGATGCTGACAATTATTATGTTATATGTAGGAACGAAAGTGATGGAATTTGTAATTGAAGGTTTGAATCCGAAAAAGGCCATTACGATTATTTCTGATAACCCGGATGAAATTGCCAAAAAGGTGACTACCTTAATGGACAGAGGGGTTACCGTGTACTCAGGTCATGGTTATTATACAAAAACCCCGAAGGACATTCTTTACATTGTTATCAATAAGCAAGAAGTAATAAAGTTAAAACGGATTGTTCAAACTACGGATCCGGCTGCTTTCATCGCTATACACGATGTTCGTGATGTGTTTGGGGAAGGGTTTGTTGATATTTCTAAGGCTTAATAAGAGTTAGAATTAGTTTTTAAAAAGGCAGAAAATGAGCAATATTTTTTATTGAAATAATCTTAATGCGAAAATATGAGAATCTATTTTGATCACTTAATTATCAAGACCTAAATTTTTAAAAAACAAATAAATTCAAGGACATTATATATTTTATATGACTAATATGTAATGTCCTTTCTTATTCCACAATGATACCCGTTTGTTGACGATTAATTTTCATTATGCTTTTTGTGCCGAGTCCAATGCTTTTTTTAATTCGTCCGGTTTTTGAGTGCCGATTACCACTGTGTTATATTTCAACTTTAACTCTATACCTTTCTTTCCATTCATGTTATAGGCCGTTTCACCCTTAAGGTTAAAACGAATTCCCCATCCTCCGAATCTTTTTAGTGGACTGTAAGTAATGCTTTCATAGTGACATATATTTTTGAAAAGGTACTGTTTATATTGAAAATGAAAAGGAACAAAACGAACATAAAGACCTTTTTCACGGACTTCTATAATCAGTTTCAATACCCCAAGCATTAATACAGGAAAGGCAATCCCAAAAAACAACCACAAAGCAATTAACACACCATTGGGAGCTGGTTTATCTCCAAACGGGGTATCAAGGATAATTTGTTGAATGAATCCATACCACATCAGTGCTGCGATCCCAAATATGAGTATCCATACCCAAATTTGTTGTGGTCGCTGAACCTCACGAAAGATAATACGTTCTTGTTGTTTCATTAATAATTGTCACCTCCTAAATGATTTATTACAGGGAATCCTTTTTGATCCAGTAATATGTATCCTTTGTTGTTATTCTCTAAGAGAACCTCTTGTACTCTCATAGCACTTCACCCTTAAAAAAATTAACGCCCAGTCTAAAGACCTCACAACGCTTTCCGTTATGAGATACGTTAGTTACCTAAATTATACAAACTTTTTCGAATTCAGTATACATATAGAGTTTTATTTTTATTATCTGTATAAGTAATCTAATGTTTATAAGAAAAGAGGATATACGCTCATATATTGAACGTAATATCCTCTTCTTAGTTTAGTCTATTTAAAATCTATTTCAAAATGGATTCTTTTTATTTATCGTAAAATATTGGCTTGTAGGTATTATTAATGAACCTTTATTCCAAAGATACATTATCATACGATCTGTTGTACTGTATTGCGGTTCTAATGCGTAGTATCTTTAGTAACATAAATAATTTCACGTAATGGATTTTAAAATTTGGCTAACTGCCATGAAAAAATTAATGCTGGAATTGTTTTTCTTTTCCTTGCAAAAAGTACAATTGTTTCTTAATGTAAGAATGTAGAAGGATGAACAAGAGAGGGTTTAATGAAGATGATACATATTTTATTAGCTGATGATGACAAGCATATTAGAGAGTTGTTACATTACCATTTACAAAAAGAGGGGTTTAAAGTTTTTGAGGCTGAAGATGGGAAGGTAGCTCAAGGCATATTAGAGAAAGAAAATATTCATCTTGCGATAGTGGATATTATGATGCCGTTTATTGATGGCTATACGTTATGTGAAGAAATCAGGAAGTATCATGATATACCTGTTATATTATTAACTGCAAAAGATCAGTTAGTTGATAAAGAAAAAGGATTCATTTCTGGCACGGACGATTATATTGTGAAACCATTTGAACCAGCTGAAGTAATTTTCCGCATGAAAGCATTGTTGCGTCGTTATCAAATGCTGAGTGCTGATATTATTACGCTGCACGGGACGACAATTGACCGAAAAGGGTTTGAAGTGAAGTGTAACGGTCAGACGATTTTGCTTCCGTTAAAGGAATTTGAATTATTATCACAACTTGCTAGTTATCCCGGAAGAACATTTTCAAGAGAAGAATTAATTGAGTTAGTATGGGGAATGGATTTTGAAGGGGATGAACGAACGGTTGATGTTCATGTGAAGCGACTTAGAGATCGTTTCTCAAAACGAACAGACGATTTTCAAATTACGACAGTGCGCGGACTCGGTTATAAGTTGGAGTTGAAATAAGATGAAATCATTGTATTCTAGATTTGTTTTTATGACGGTCGGGATTATGCTACTTAGTAGTATAATTGGCTTTTTATTAACAAATGTGTACTATCAAGTGAAGTTAAAACCTTACAATAGTGAAAAGATTTTAATGTATGCTGAGGAAGTAAAATCATTATATGAAAAGCAAAGTGAAGAAAATAAAGAGGCATACTTACAGTCTATTGCGAAATTAGGATATGAAATTTATATTGTAGATGACGAAAATCATGGAAAGCGTATTGGGAATGCGTTTCGTAAGATAACAATTAGTGATGATACAGTTCATAAAGTATTGCAAGGTGAAACGTTTAATGGCGTTTCTACATATCCAACCCGCTTGTTCATTACAGGGTTTTTCGATAATGAATTAATTAATAGTGTCGGTGTCCCATTAAAACACGGTGATAAACAGTACGCTTTATTTATTCGTCCTGACATTCAGCAACAGTTTGGCGAGATGAGAATTTTCTTAGCGGTACTACTCGGTTTTATCGTTTTATTAAGTATTATTTTTATAGCGATTGCAGCAGGTTATATCGTTCGTCCTATTCGAACATTTACGAAAGCGACTCAAAAGATTGCAAGTGGTGAATATGATATCGAATTAGATGAAAATCGAAAAGATGAAATCGGTACGCTAGCAACTAATTTTCAAAAGATGACGAAAAGTATTAAAGAATTAGATCAAATGAGACAAGAGTTCGTTTCTAATGTTTCGCATGAATTTCAATCACCGCTTTCTTCGATACAAGGTTTTTCGAAAACATTACAATCGGAGAATATGAGTGAAGAGGAAAGAAAACGTTACTTGAAAATTATTGAGGGTGAAAGTAAGCGGATGTCTAGTTTATGTAAACAGTTACTTACGCTCGCTTCATTAGATAAAGAAGAGAAAGTTCTACAAATGAAAGAGTTTCATTTACAAAAGCAAATTAAAGACGTCATTTTTATGCTCGAGTGGAAATGGCGTGAAAAAGATATCGCCGTCGAATTTGATGTGCCGGACATCGTCATAAAAGGTGATGAAAACTTACTTCATCAAGTATGGAGTAATATTTTTACGAATAGCATTAAGTTTTCAAACGATGGTGGGACCGTTGAATTTGCTGTAGAAGAATTAGAGTCTAGCGTTATGATCTCTATATCAGACAGCGGAATTGGCATGGAAAAAGAAGAAATGGATCGTATATTTGATCGTTTTTACAAAGTGGATACAGCAAGGGCAAGAAACGTAGAAGGTAGCGGTTTAGGGTTATCGATTGTGCAGAAAATCGTTGAACTCCATAACGGAAACGTGTCGGTATATAGCACGAAAGGGGAAGGGACGACTGTTCAGGTTGAGCTTCCGAAATAACTGTAAGGGAAGAGGTTGTTTTGGAACAGCCTCTTCTTATTTTTGGCAATTGGTCGATATATTATCACTTACGTGCAAAGTGACAAAAAGTTATTTAAAAAAAGCGAGTCCTTCTATTCCGCAATTGGGCCAATTTGTGGAATAAGATTAGCAGGAAGTTTATTTGAAAATGTAGAATCCCTACAGAGCTATAAGGATGTTATTGAAACTTTAACTATTTAGGGGGATATTACTTTGAAACGAATTGACTTGTTTTTAAACGGACTAGATTCCACATTCGATAAAGAGAGTTGGTATGCACCGTTTAAACATGCTATAGAAGGACTTACAGCCGAACAGGCTATCTGGAAACCATATGGAGAGGCAACTAAAACCATTTGGGAGAACGTTAATCATCTCATTTATTACAAAGAGAGACTTGCTGCAAACTTGGAAGGCCGTGAATGGACACATAATCTCGACGGTGATGAAACCTTTTATCTTACCAATCAATCTAATGGTGATAAGGAATGGAAGAAAGTCGTTGAACGTTCTGCAAATGCTCAACGTAATTTAAGACAGGTATTGAGTGCAATTTCCGAAAAAGAGCTTGAACAAAACTCACTTGAGGGCAAATTACTGGACATCATGCTTCATGATGCTTATCATACAGGCCAAATTATTCAATTAAGGAAAATGCAGGGGGCATGGCCATCAAATCGTTGACTGAGCGTTCTAGTTATTCCATTAAAGGCGTTATTGTTGAATAAAACTTAGATTTTTAAACGACTTTATTGTTTTATTTTTAGTGTAGTGAAGTATCTTACATACAAAATTAAGCAACTATATTTTTAACCCCGTCCTAAATTTAGAACGGGGTTATGCTTGTTTGAGATTTTAAAATTAAATAACTTTATTATCTCTACACATTACGGATTAGATAATACTTTATTTTTACTATAAAGCCGCACCTTTCCCATGTTCTTCCTTAAACCGAACCCCAAAAGTATCCGCTGTAATTTCATCAGCTTTCGGCAGTGAACGTAATTTCGGATGAAGTAGCCATACGAGAGAAATAAATAAAATCCCGATACTAGCGAGCGCAAAAATGAGTTGGCTACTAAATACATTTGCAGTATATCCGCCAATTAAAGAGCCGAACGGCATAGCAATTGTGCCCATACTTCGCATGACTGAATTGATGCGTCCAAGATATTGATTTGGAATTACAATTTGACTGATCGTCGCAAATAATATGTTGGTGGCACCAATTGGTATCCAAGCTAGGCCAAATAAGAAAATAGACAGCCATTGAAAAGGTACAACCGTAGAGAGGAACCAAAAGAAAGCGCCAGCTGCAAAGCTAATAATGGAGACACGACCAACATTACGTTTACCAACCCATGAACTGAATAATGCTCCAATGAGACTACCAGCGGATATAGCGGCTAAAAAGAAGCCGTATAGTTTTACGCCACCTAAAGAGTCTGCAAAAGAAGGTAGTATTGCCATCGTCATACCGATGGAAAAATTAGCGACAACTGAACCGATTAAGAAAACGCCCATTAAAGAACGAAAGACGATTGAAAAGCCTTCTTTTAATTCAGAGAAATATTGTTTAACCGAAAACGATGTATTATCTTCAGAAGGGAAGTCTGTATTGGCTTCTGCTTGTTTCGGCATTTTCAACGAGATAAATAAAAGCGCAGTAATAGCAAATGTAAAGGAGTCGATCACATATAAAGTAATTGCGCCAAGTAGTGCTACTAATATTCCAGAAAGAGTCGTGCAAATTAAATCAATGCCTTGATATGCAAATGAAAAGAGTGAGTTTCCTTTTAATAATTGTGTTTTATTCAGTAGAAGTGGTAAAGCTTTTGATTGTGCGGGATAGGCGAATTGTTCGATAAAGGCTACGATGGGCATAATGATGAGTAGTAGTTGAACTGTTAATAGATCGAAGTAGTGTGTAATAGGAATGATTAATATAAGAATGCATTGCAGAACTTGTGTGATGACGAGGGTGTTTTTGATTGACCATCTATCAACGAATGGACCAGTAAGAAATTGTAATGCAGAAGGTAATAATGTAAGGAAACCAGCCAATCCAGAATAAAAAGGATTACCACTCAGCTCATATACGAGCCACATCGCTGCTACATAATACAAGCTATCTCCTATGTTTGTAAAAATTCTCCCTAAAAATAATAAGAGGAAATTCCTGTTTTTTAATATGTCCACTTTATCTACTCCTTTACAAAAAAATTATTCGGTAAAATAAATTTGACCGTTTATGTAAAAAAAATCGTATTACGATTTTTCTTCTTTTTTAACGAATCGTTGCATTGCTCGTTCGTCGATTTGCAGTGCAGTAGTAGAAATGTAATAAGATTTACTATTTGGATCTTTATCTGCATCTTTTGTGATCTCGTTTAATTCAGACATCACTTCATAAAACTTTTTCACCCACACTTGAAATTGTTCTGGCGTAGCATCAAACTCCCAGCAAGATGAAACGTAATTCCACTCAGCTGGATTTTCACTTACTTTTCGTAATGTAAAAGCTTCTTCAGGTGCAGCGAGAATATGGCTTTTCGTCATTTCCGTCATTTGTAAAAAGATTTGGCGACCGGATTCGCTTAATATTTCTAAATGAGGTAATAGGTTCGCGGCAGGGGTGAAGCCTTTAGCGGCAGATTGATAAAACTTTTGAATGATGCCATTCTTTTCTTCTGTATAAACAATCTCTATAAAACCATTCTTTTCTAATTCTTTTAAATGATAATGAATTTTCGCCCTTGAAATGCCGAATTTCTCAGATAGTAGTTGTCCTGTATAAGGACGTTCGCATAGACGCATCATCATTTCGACACGTAGTGGGTCGCTTATTGCTTTTAATTGGCTATAAGTAGTTAGTGTTAACATGGGCTTCAAAATGATCAACTCCTCAAATTAAATTACTCGGTCAATATTATTTGACTGAATTGTATCAAGGATTTTAGTTATTTTCAATACTTTCTGAAAATTTACCCCGCATTAACGTGCAGTAAGACTCCCACCTCAAAACTCAGCTGGAGCGAAGAAGTTAGGTGGGAGTTCGACTGCACGTAAAAGCCCGATTGGTTCAACTAGTAATCAGTGGGGATGAACCTCCCACTGATTAAAGTTTCACTTTAATCTTTCTTCTGTAATCTTCTGTTCATATTCCGTTCATATTTCTTTTTTATTATAAGTGCATAGAAAGTAATAGGAAGGAGCGAGCGAAATGTTTTTAGCTCTGCGTGAATTAAAACAATCAAAATTAAGATATGGATTAATCGGACTTATTATGGTGTTATTATCATTTTTAGTCCTTGTAATTTCAGGATTAGCAAATGGATTATCATATGATAATGCTTCATCGATTCAAAATATGGAGGCAAATAAATTTGTATTAGCGGATGATGCGGAAAATAAATTACTTCGTTCACAAATTAAGCAAGATGATGTAGATAACGTAGTAAATCAAGTGGGCGAGAAAGAGGCCGTTCCGTTTCGTGTAAAAAATTCAACTTATGAAAAGAAAGGTAGTTCGAAAAAAGTTGATGTCGCTATTTTCTCAAGTGAACGCGATTCATTTTTAGAACCGAAAATTGTCGAAGGTGAGAAGTTAGGTACAGCAAACAACGAAATGGTTGCTGATGAATCAATTAAAGAAAAAGGAATCGATATTGGGGATACAATTATTGATCCTGTTTCAAAGAAAGAATTTAAAATCGTTGGATTTACGAAAAATCAAATGTTTAGCCATACACCAGTCGTTTATGTAAATGAAGACGTATGGGGCGCTATTTCACAACCAAACCAAAAAGATTATAGTGCAATTGCACTTAATACAGATAAAGAAATTAAAAATGCACATGTTATCGACAAAAAAGAAGTATTACAAAGTATTCCAGGATTTAAAGAAGAGCAAGGAACATTAACGATGATCATTGCGTTCTTACTTGTTATCGCTGCGTTACTAATCGGTGTATTCTTCTACGTAATTACGTTGCAGAAAACGCAGCAATTAGGTGTACTAAAAGCAATCGGTACAAAGAACACTTATTTAGCAAATAGCTTAGTCGTACAGGCGTTATTCTTATCAGTTGTGGCGATGATAATCAGTATTGTTCTTGTACAAGGATTAGAACAAATTTTACCAGCAGGTATGCCGTTCTTATTAACAACACCGATGATTGCACAATATGCAGCAATCTTTATCGTAATTAGTATTTTAGGAACACTTATTTCGTTATACCAAGTATTAAAAGTTGATGCGTTAGAAGCAATTGGAGGCGGGATGTAATGACTTCATTATTAAAATTAGATAAAGTTAGTAAAGTGTACGGAGAAGGGAATACTGAAGTAACAGCCCTTCATCCGATGTCGCTTGATGTGAAAGCTGGAGAGTTTATCGGAATCGTCGGTCCTTCTGGATCAGGGAAAAGTACGTTATTATCAATCGCGGGTGCATTACTATCACCGTCAAAAGGGGATATTTACATTCGTGAGAAAAATATTACGAAGTTATCACAAAAGGAAATGACAGACATTCGTTTGAAAAAAATCGGCTTCATTTTCCAGTTTGCAAATCTTGTTCCATATTTAAATGTAAAAGAACAATTGCTTTACATTGCTAAGCTTAAAAAAGATAACAAACAAGAATCTGAACAGCGTGCGAATCACTTATTAGCAGCATTTGGATTAGGAGAAAGAAAAACTCATTATCCAAATCAACTATCTGGTGGGGAAAAACAAAGGGTAGCAATCGCTCGTGCTTTCATGAACAACCCAGATTTAATATTAGCTGATGAACCAACTGCAAGCTTAGACTCAAAACGCGCACGTGAAGTCGTTGAAATGATGAAACGTGAAGTGAAAGAAAGTCAAAAAGCAGCTATTATGATTACACATGATGAAAGAATGCTTGATGTATGTGATCGTATATTAACGCTTCGAGATGGCAAATTAGTATGATGAAAAAGGAACTCTTACGATTGTAAGAGTTCCTTTTTCTATTTAAAGTAAAGAGGCTTTATTTATTTTGTCATACATTAACAAGAGGAAGAGGGTGGTATACTTTGCGGGAAACGGAAAAGATTTTCGGGGTCATATTTTGCTTTTATTTTTCGAAGCTTAGCAAAGTTTGATCCGTAATATTCTTGTCCGAAATTTTCGATGTTTTGATCTGGAACATTAACATAAGAACCAGTTACATAAGGTTTTATTAATTGGCGTACTCTTTCAACTGATGCTAGATTTGCAGCCTCTTCGGACTTATCTTTCCAACTAGCAGTCCATTCCGTATAAAATAATGGGCTACGCCAAAAGAAAGCTGTTTTACTGCTAGGTACTTTACTTATAGCGCCACCCCAATTAATAAAAAAGAAATTAGCTTCTGTTCCAGTAGCTTCTTCTAAAAATTGTTTCATAATTGAAATAGGTTCTTCGGGCCAAAGGTTAAGTGCCCAAGCCGAAGAAAACTTAACGCTCTGATCAGATCGACCAGGGATTGGCTCATCAGGATCTAAGAAATCTATAGCGGCTGGGTAAGGTAATTCTTCTATAACAATTTGTGTTGGAGTTCCAGCACTTGTTAAAGGTTCTAGTAAGTTTATAAGTTCGTTTTTTGAACCTAAAAAAATACCTTCTGCATGACAAAGTCCATTTATTTTGCTGTAAATTTCAAGTAGGCATCCTAATCGTGAGTCTACAAAAGGAGCCCATTCTTGCCAGACTTTGAAAACAGTTTCTAACTGATCCCATGGCCAAATGATATTGAAGACTGTTGCAGTATTAGGGGCACGGTGAAGCTTCAATGTATATTCAGTATTGTATCCGAAATTTCCACCACCACCACCTCTAGAAGCCCATAATAAATCTTTATTGCAACATGGATCTGCTTGAATGATTTGGCCTGTTGCATCTACTGTTTCCAAAGCAATAAGGTTATCACTTATTAGACCAATTGTTCGTGAGACTACTCCAAATCCACCGCCCATTGTAATGCCACCAATTCCAACTGTTGGACTATCTCCAAACGGTGACATAAAACCTTCTCTAGCTAGTCCTTTTACAAGTGGACCGACGTGAATTCCAGTTTGAACGGTTGCTATACCATTCTTTTTATCTAAACTAACTTTGTTCATATCACTTACATCGATAACAATGCCGCCATTTACTACAGAAAGATTTTTATCTAGCGCATGCCGACCGCTTCTGACACGTAAGGGAACATGATTTTCGCGAGCCCATTTAATTGCGTTACTGATATCATATGAATTTTGTGCAAAAACAAAGACGAGAGGGAAGACATCAACGTAAGGATTCCAGTTCTTAACCGCCTCTAGATAACCAGGGTCTCCTTTGTAAATTACTCGTCCTGTGAGTTTTATTGAACCCATGTATTTCACTCCTTATAAATATTTATAGATGTCGTTCTGGTGTAGCAATGGAATATGATCATGTAGTAATTAGAAGAATAAGAACTTTATAGGAGGGAGGATGAAAATATCATATAGGCACTAGTAGAAGGTGAGTAGTGGCAGTCTAGATGATTTGGAAAATTTTATTGCTACACAAGTTCTATTAGTAGTGTATGAATTGAGAGGTAGCATTGTTAAAGAATTGTACATTTTCCTAATTAGCGAGACTTAGGTGAATGCAGTATGAGTGAAAGTTTTTCAGTTTTGTTAAAGTATATGGAACTAATTTAAGTTTGAATTTGATAAATATATTTGTTTTTTTGTATTATCATAATGGAAAAGTGAAAGGTTTGCCTTTACAAGAAATGATATGTGGATAGAGAGAATCTAATTTGAGAGGAATAGCTAGTTCATAAACTTATCTATATTTGGTCTCTTCTTTAAGAAGCTGATGCAATGGTCTTAAAGAAGAGACAGTAGATTATATAATATAAATTATAATTGCTTTATAAAAACTTTTTTAATTTTATTACGCGTAAGTAATAGAACGCCGCCTAAGACAGATAACATTCCTAAAGCCATATTACCTGATTGCTCACTACCAGCGTTAGGAAGTTCTCTAGCAGTGTTTTTCGCTGGAACATTAGTATTGTTATTATCTGTTTGCGTTGGTTTCGATTGTGATACTTCATTAATCTTGTTATCTACATTTTGCTGCGTTGTATGTACCTCAGCTAATTTGTCATCAATTTTTTTCTCAGTATGTTTAAAGTCGTTGATTTTAATATCTAAGTCTTGTTTTTTCTTTGTTAAATCATCTGAAACAGTTTGTTTCGATTGTTTCATTTCGTTTATTTTATTTAGTAAATCTTGTCTAGCTTCTTGTAATTCAGCTAGTTTGTTTTTTATATCTTGTTTAGCTAGTTCTAAGTTAGCGGAAAGACTATCTAAATTGCCTTTAATTTTCTTAAGTTCCTCTAACGTGTTCCCAGTATTCGGCTTATTTTCTTTTAGCTCAGCAAGTTTGTCCTCAGCAGTTTGTTTCGCTTTCTTTAACTCAGCTAATGTTTCATCTACATGTTTTTTAACTTCCTTAAGTTCATTAACCTTTTGATCGATGTTCTCTTTATGTTGCTTAATTTCATTCACTTTTTCATCGACAGTTTGTTTATGTTCTTTAATCTCGTTAACCTTTTCATCAACAGTTTGCTTATGCTCTTTAATTTCAGCAACTTTGTCATCTACTTGCTTTTTATGCTCTTTAATTTCAGCGATTTTCTCATCAGCAATTTGTTTGTCGTGCTGAAGTTTTGCATCTAACTCTTGTTTATGTTGTTTAATCTCGCCGATTTTTTCATCTGCTACTTGTTTATGTTGATGCAGTTCATTCGCTTTTTCATCGACAGTTTGCTTAACTTGGTTAAGTTCATTTAACGTTTGATCCACATTTTCTTTGTGCTGCTGCAATTTCGCATCTAACTCTTGTCTATGTTGCTTAATTTCAGCTAATCGATCTCCAGTACTTTGCCCAGCAGTAGCATCATTTACTTCTGCATGAGTAGGGGTAGACCCCGCAATCATTGCTAAAGCTAGTGTAGATGCAGCAATTGTTTGTTTTGTTTTCATATTTTTGTACCTCTTTCCTATGAATGCACTCTATTGTGTAAAATTGAGCATATAAAAACAGATTATTATATCATTATATACTATGTTCGGCGCCTAGAGGAATTATTTGCATAATAATCTATGATTATGTAATGTTTAAAATCTATTATTTAGGGGGAGGGAGGAACCTTCAGCGAGATGAATAATTTCTTCTATAGTGGTGTTTACATCCTTGCTATTACGAATAACAAACAAATAATCAGCTTCATTTTCTACAGGATCTACTATATCTTCATGAAGTGATTCAGCCTGTTGGCGATTAAGCACTTCTTTGAAACTGGAATAGTTACCTCGAAATATATTTGTACTTCGCTTACTAAGAGCCACTCTTTCATAAAGTACATCATCTGGGGTGTCAAAATGAACTAATATGCGTACATATTCCTCTTTCTTAAACAATTCATTCAGCAAATACATTCGTCCGTTTCGGCTTCTATTTGAGTTGCAAATAATAAGATGTAAATTTGTATGTTCTTTTGCATAATTAACAATGAATTTTGAAAGACCATGCTTTAAAGTATTAGGTCCTTCTGTGGGCTGTAGTTTTTCATAATGCGTGTTAATAAATTCAGCTTGGTTGTCTTGATCCATAATAAAAGAATGGGGTAACTCTTTTTCTAGTGCCCTAGCGAATGTAGTTTTTCCACTGTGGGTTTTTCCTACTGTGCTGATGACTAATCTTTTCATAATGGCCTCCATTTATATTGTTATAAACAGGAATATTCTGTGCGGGGTGAAATCTTCCTGCTAGAGAATACACAAATCGTTAGAGTGATGGCGCGCTAAAAATTTGACAAAAAAACTTATTTACGCTATAATTTACCAATATAAAGATAACGTGTATAATAGGGTTCTCCTGGCCAGGGGAACCCTATTTTTGTTGTGAAAATGAAGGAGTGTATGTGCGTGAAAAAAGGTGAAGCAAGTATAACATCACTAGTATCAGCTTTCGGAAGGGCATATCATAGTGAATTTGATAGTCCTAAAATCTTTGATGATTATGTAGCTAAAGATTTAATTTTACCAAAAGAACGTAACAATATTGAAACGAATATGGTTCAAGGGATACATTTTTTCAATAAAGATATTGCAGAGCAGTTTCAAGATGATCCGAAAGAAGTATTAAAATGGATTACGCAAATTCAGTTATCACCAACACCTTTGGCACGCACAGCATATTGTGAAAGAGTATTACTACATGAAATGACACTAGGAGCAAAACAATACGTCATACTTGGTGCAGGCTTAGACACGTTCAGTTTCAGACACCGAGAATTAGAAAATAAAATAGGAATATTCGAAGTGGATCATCCTTCTACGCAACAGTTTAAGAAGGAAAGAGTAGAAGAAGCAAAACTTGAAATTCCAAATAACCTTCATTTTGTTTCAATGGATTTTACGAAAGGATTTTCCTATGAACAGTTACGTAATGAAGGATTCGAAAAGAAAAAAACTTTCTTTAGCCTTTTAGGTGTTACGTACTATTTAGCGAAAGAGGAACTTTCCAGTTTAATAGAATGTTTATTCAAAATGGTTCCAGTAGGAAGTTCTATCGTTTTCGATTATCCGGATGAAAACTTATTTACAGAAAAAGGGCTGTCCAATCGAGTTGAAAAAATGGTGAAAATGGCTTCGGTAGGTGGAGAACCGATGACAGCGTGTTATTCTTATACCGAAATGGAAGTACTGTTAGAGAAGGCGGGCTTACTCATTTATGAGCACTTATCACCAGAGGATATCCATACATTATATTTTGAAGGTCGAAACGATTATTTGAAAGCTTTTGAAACGGTGCATTATATTCATGCGGTGAAGAAGTAGATAATTATTATTGTGAATTTTCAGGGGGAATAAGTGGAATTTCTTAAGAAAGAAGAGATTTTATCTTTTTATTGTATACACGAATCAGTTTACTTTAATAGTTAGATTACAATAAGCTATGATATGATTAGTATTGGATTTCTTAATAAGGGGGTTTTAAAATGACGCCAGAACAAATTGTTAGAAAATTTTTTGATGAAGTACGTTCAGGGAATCATCCTGACTATGCAAATCAATTAATGGCAGAAAAAGTATTGGCACATCAAATTGTATCTGAAGAAGAACAAACAGTTTGTAGAACACCTGAAGATTATGCCGAACATGTAAGAGAGATGGTTGAAGTATATGGTGATTTTTCTTTAGAAATTCAAGAATTTTTAGTACAAGGAAGTAAAGTATATGTACGTTGGAAACAAGTAGGTATGCATGTAGGAGAAATTGATGGATATCAACCTACAGGACTTCCAATAATTCAAATAGCAAGTGCAGTGTATAGAGTAGAAGATGGAAAAATTGCAGAGTATTGGATTCAAATTGATAGGTCAGGAATTCAAAATCAATTAGAGCGCAATAAAAATATTCAGTAGTTAATTTTTAAAGCTATAAGTAGGCATGGGGAGAAATCTCTGTGTCTTTTTTTTAGGAAAAACAAGGAAATTAAATGTAGTGATGGAAAATATAATTATAAATATATTGCTACATATATATGAGTACTGTTTTGTGGAAACTAAAGGAAAGGGGAAATAGAAAATGTTGAAATTACAGCCCTTTCCGAACGAGAAAGCCCATTGCCTTTAGGCATGGGATGAAAGTGAGGTTGGATACGGAGTACCACTAAAAATCGCAAGGTTCGTGGTACTTTAAGTATCCAAAGTATAGGTAGTTTCTCTAGGTCTTTTTGTTGTGATTTTCTGAGAATAAAAGATATATTGTAACGAGAATAAATGATTATAGAAGAACGGTTCAAAGTGTTTGAGAGAAAAATCTTATCGTCTCATGCAGTTGCAAAGTTTATGGACACGTTCTCATTTTGTTTCTATTGCTAGAAATGTATCAAATGAACGATGTTGAAAATCAAAAAACAAGGGGATGAAACGTATGTCACAGACCCTAACAGTGAAAGTGAAATTGATTCCAACAAAAGAGCAAATCCGTTTATTGGAACAAAGTAGTCACGAATATATCAAAGTTATAAATACACTTGTATCAGAAATGGTTAAAGCAAAGAAAAGTACGAAAAAAAGCACAAAAGATATTGAAGCAAATATCCCAAGTGCGGTGAAGAATCAAGCGATTAAAGACGCAAAAAGTTTGTTTGCTACAAAAGTAAAGAAAAGTAATTATAAAATCATTCCGATTCTAAAGAGACCTGTTTGTGTATGGAACAATCAAAATTATTCATTTGAAGCCACTCATATTTCAATCCCGTTTAAGGTAAATGGAAAGTCCACTCGTTTAAAGGTCCGTGCTTTATTAATCAATAAAAAAAATCGCAATTTGGATTTGTTAAAACATAAGTTAGGTACACTTCGTATCACAAAGAAATCGAATAAGTGGATGGCCCAAATATCTGTCACACTTCCTACAAATGAAAGAGCAGGAACGAAAGTTTTAGGGGTAGACCTAGGTCTCAAGGTCCCTGCAGTAGCAATCACAGATGATGATAAGGTTCGTTTCTTTGGGAGTGGTAGGCACAATAAATATAAGAAGCGTAAGTTTCGTAGTGTTCGTAAGAAGTTAGGAAAAGATAAAAAAGTGAATGCCATTCGGCGAATGGATGATAAAGAGCAAAGATGGATGCAAGATAAAGATCACAAAATAAGTCGTGCAATTATTAATTTTGCGATTGCAAATCATATTTCTGTCATTCGATTAGAACAACTAACGAATATAAGACAGACGGCAAGAACAAGCCGTAAAAACGAAAAGAACCTACACACTTGGTCATTCTATCGTTTGGCACAATTTATTGCTTATAAAGCAACGATAGCTGGTATTCAGATTGAATATGTGAATCCAGCTTATACAAGTCAAAGTTGTCCGAAATGTGCTGAAAAGAATAAGGCTCGAGATAGAAAATACAAGTGTCCATGTGGGTTTAAGACACATCGTGATATCGTTGGAGCGATGAATATTCGCTACGCAACTGTGATTGATGGTAACAGTCAATCAGCCTAAGCACCTATATGGTCTGGTTTAGGAGGGGCAATGAGATGCCCTTATCTTGAAGGCTGTTCAAAACAGAAATGGACTGCGAACGCTTAGTCATTCAAGAATCCCACCCGTAAATCCGTAAGGATTCGGGCTTGCGACTTTAGTCGTGGGAGTCTCAAAAGGAAAATACAATGAAGCGAAAGTGTTTACTACTAACGTAGAAGAAACTGCAGCAGGTCAAATTATTGATCTTTGTAATCAAGAGTTCGTAAAGGATAGCAAGATTCGTATTATGCCAGATACACATGCAGGCGCAGGTTGTACGATTGGGACAACAATGACGATTCAAGATAAAATCGTGCCTAATTTAGTCGGGGTTAATTAATCGGCTCAGACTTTAAACTACTCACTCAATTGACTGGGACCCCTAACGATAAAAGGCGAGGGCAATCAGCAGCCAGTGGTTATGGTGACATAATCGAATGGTTCAGAGACTTGTATCAGGTTAGCAGACTGAGATACAGAATTATTCCTCATCCATTTTGAGTTGAAGAGGGATAATTAATACGGTGAGCCTACGGTAGAGACTGCGTATCTCGATGACTGTAGAGAAGGTATAGTCCACTCTTTCAGGAAACTGGGAGGTAAGTACGATATTGGTTGTGGCATGGAAGTTGTTATGATTAATAAGAAGAAAGAGGAAATCAAATTCGATCACTTAGACGAAACAATTCGTAAATTTGTCCCAAGTGGTTTTCGTATTCGAGATAAGGAACATAGATTTTCAAAAATAATTGATTTTGATAGTGTAAGAGCCCCGTTCACATTACAACGTGCTCAAAAGAGTATTGGTACACTTGGTGGAGGAAATCATTTCATTGTGCGCCCAAGATGGGCAGTAAATATTGCGTAAATAGGTAGCGATACCCTAAGAAAACTAGGGTAATGCCAACAACCTTATCTGGAATCGAAAGTGAACAGGGAGTGTAGCATGGTTGTAAAGGTATAAGTCAATCAGTTGGTAAGATTGCGACTGAATATCGAGGCATAAGGGATTGTATGAGGATAAAAACTGTAATGTTTGAAGTTCGAGCGTAAGCGGTGCTATGGTTCACTGTATGGTATATAGGAGTAAATTGCTGTTGGAAGTAGGGGAATTATGAAAAAAAATTTAAGCGTTTATATAGCGATTGTTGCAGCTATAAGTATTTTTATCCTTTCAATTATTTTTCTATATTTTAACCCTTATAGCAATCAAATGCTTGATAAGGAAGTATATATCACTGTATTTTTTATTTTGTTACTTCCGTCTTTTTTAGCAGTTATTGCAGTGCTTGTTAGGAAAAAGATTTTGATGATCCTTTGTGGAGGTTGGTTATTACCTGGGACTCTGTATTTTAGTGTAGCTGCAATACCTACGTTATGGAATTTATACATTATATTTCTAATGATTTATTTTATATCTACCATCTCCAAAACGTCAACAACTATCACAAGCGATTAAAAGGGTGGATGAATAGGTTTCAAGGAGTAGCAACCAAATACTTGGACAATTACCTTTATTGGTTCAACTTTCTTCAACAAAGCAAAAAATTGGCGGAAAAAGAACAGATAAATCAAATGCTACTTAGTGCCTGTCAAAATTCTAATCAAATCACTGTGAATTTTCTGCGTGAAGTATAAAAAACAGCCATTCCTTAGTGAAACAGCTGTTTTTGTAATTCAATAAAAGCTCCCAGATTGCGGTAGATATTTTTAAATATTATTTTGTTTTTTTTGACTTGATTATAATAAAAGATGGACTTCGCGATTCGTTTATTAAATCTGGCATTTTCTCTATCCCTGCCAAAGTTGATTGTGGTTCGATTATTTTATCCAGCGAAAGCCCGTGTTCAATCAAAGTATTTATTAATGTGGCAACAGTTCTATGATAAATAACCACACTATCGTCAACAAACCAGTTGTGTACTCTGATTCCTTCTTCTTGATAATTATCTAATGCCCAGTGTGATGTATTACCATCCTCAGTTTTTATCCAATGGTTGCTTCCTTTGCGAGCTGTTGCTATTGGATGTTCGGTTGAAAAGATAAATTCACCACTGCTTTTTAATAGTTCATTAATCTTTTGAATCATTGCCGAGTAATTTTCAATGTAATGTATAGAGAGGGAACTTATAATCAGGTCGAACTTTTGATTGGTTAGTCCCATATCCTCCATAGGAAGACACATAAATTCTATGTTATCATCCTGATTTAACTTTTTAGCACGTTCAATCATATTTTTGGATATGTCTACACCTATTACGTTTTTTGCACCATTTTCTATACAATACTTTGAAAAATGACCATCACCGCAACCCAAGTCTAATACCGATTTTCCTTTCAAACACAGAATTAATGATTTGATTGCTGGCTGTTCTATGAAGTCATTAGCGTTTATTCCACTTTCACGCAATGCTGTGTAGTTTTTGAAGAAATTCGGATTATCGTAAATATTTTGTTTCACCTACATCACTCCTCAGATAAGGTTTTCATAGATTAAGCTGACTTCTGTTTCCAAATTATCATACTAACCATAAAAATTTTGTCATCCTTTTATTATAGTAATGGTTTTTAGGAAGATATCTCGAACTCAATACTTTCACAATCCTGCCCGTTTGCTGAATAATCTGCTGTAAATACTATACCGTATTAAGAAAATTAACCTTTATTTTAATTATAAGCAACAATCTTTACGAAAAGAGCCTTTTATTTTTTATTAAGCTATTGAAACGATAGTGAAGGGACGAGAGCGTAATGAAGCGAGAACTATCGAAATTAGCGGATGTACTAGTCAATCATTCGACTAAAGTGCAGCCTGGTGATCATGTGTTAATTCAAAGTGTTACTGAAATAGATCCCGCAGTAGTTCGTGAAATTATTAAGTCTGTGGAAAAAGCAGGGGGATATGCGCATGTATCAATGCGCGATGTTTCTGTTACAAGGCAATTAATTCTATCAGGATCTGAAGAACAATTTAAGTTATTTGCAGATTGGGAGAGTTATCGATTAAGTAAAATGCAAGTTTATATTAATCTCCGTAGTCCTAGAAATGCATATGAATTAGCAGATGTACCGGCAGAAAAAATGAAGTTATATCAAAAGATATTTGGAAAAGCACATAGTGAAGCAGTGTATAAAACGAGATGGGTGACAACTCGCATTCCGAATGCGGCTTCTGCGCAAGAAGCAAATATGAGTACTGAGGCTTATGAAAAATTTTATTATGATGTATGTACGTTAGATTACAAGAAAATGTCCAAAGCTATGGAGCCGTTAAAAGAATTAATGGAAAAGACAAAACAAGTGAGGATTATTGGGGAAGGTACGGATTTGGAGTTTTCTATTGAAGGAATAGGTGTTTTAAAGGGGGATGGTACGGATAATATCCCGGATGGCGAAATATATACAGCACCTGTTAAAGATTCTGTAAATGGAGTAATAACGTTTAACACAGTATCTGTTCAACAAGGTTATGCGTTTCAAAATGTAAAGTTACATGTTAAACAGGGGAAAATAATAGAGGCATATGCAAATGATACAGAGCGAATGAATCGAATTCTTGATACGGATGAGGGAGCAAGATATATTGGAGAGTTTGCGCTGGCTTTTAACCCCTACATACTACATCCGATGAATAATACGTTATTTGATGAAAAAATAAATGGTAGTTTTCACCTAGCGATTGGAGATTCATTAAAAGGTGCAGACAACGGGAATAAATCAGCGATACATTGGGATTTAGTAAACATTCAAAGACCGGAGTATGGCGGGGGTGAAGTTTGGTTCGATGATGTACTAATTAGAAAAGATGGGCGTTTTATTTTACCAGAGTTGTTCGAATTAAATGAAGAGAATTTGAAAAGGTAAAGTATTTTATTGAGATTATGTAAAATAGATTAAAACACAACGTATCAAACTAAGCGATTTATCGTGTGATTTTACACTCATTTAATATTAATAGGTAAATAGAACAATTGGTGCCAATTGTTGAATGGGTATTGTAAAAAAGACAAAATCTCTTAAAAAACACTTAAATTTTTACTCCATCTATCTTTACAATCCCTCCTTATAATATGAATTGGACAAGCAACTAAGAGAACACAGAACATGTCAGTTTATACATTCTATTATTAGGGGGAGAAATTGTATGAAAAAGGCAGTTGCTTCATTAGCTGTTATGGCGGTATTATTACCGACATTTACAATGCACGCGGAAGAGAAAGAGCGAGTAAGAAAAACAGCTACGATGTTTAATGTTATTAGTGACATTCAAGGGGATTTAGGGGATTTTGATCACGTATTAAAAGATATGAATAAAGTAACGCCACTTTCTAGAGCGCTTATTATGAATGGGGATATAACGCCAACTGGACAGCAGTCACAATATGATGATGTAAAGCGTGTGTTAAACAAGAATAAGCATCCGGAAAATGTATGGTCAACTGTTGGGAATCATGAATTTTACGCTGGTAAATGGACAGCTGATGGGAAACTCTCTCAAAATACATGGCCAAATGGTGTAACGGAAGAAACATTGTTTAATCGATATTTAAAATTTAGCGGACAAGATAAGGTATATCATAAAAAAGAGTTAGACGGTTATCCGCTTTTATTTTTAGGAACTGAAAAATATATGAAATACCACGATTCGAAAATGTGGGATGAGGTATATATGAGTGATGAGCAATTAGGATGGTTAAAACAAAATTTAGAAGAGTATAGTCAAAAAGATAAAAATAAACCAATTTTCATTTTCTCTCATCACGTTTTACCGGATACGGTATCTGGATCAAGACAAAATCCGTATTTACAAGATTATTTAAACATTGATAAATTGTACGATATATTAAAGGACTATCCGCAAGTTGTTTTCTTCACAAGTCATACGCATTGGGATTTAAACTTACCAGATTGGGCTGGTAAAAAGAAAATTGAAGGCGGAGATGAAAAAGGATTTACGGTTGTAAATACGGGCGGAATTGAAACAGGCTGGATGTCAGCTGGACCAAATGGTGGCGAGAAGAATGCTCCAGATGGATATTCATTTAAACAAGGACTGCAAGTGAAAGCATACGGTAACGATGTTGTCGTAACGGCTTACGATTATAAACGTGATAAGGATATTAAGAAATTATTAATTAGTGATTCAAAAATTGCGCAAATGGCACCAAATGTAACAGCTGATGATAGTAAAAACGTAATTGCCGGTGCAACTGAATATATGGAGTACTCTATAGAAGGAACGAATGAGTGGCATACGTATAATCCAGGGGACACTCCAAAATTTGATGGAGATAAAATCGTATATGTTCGTCATAAAGGAGAAATGAATTTAGAGCCGGGATTAACACAGCTTCTTCGTTTTTCAGCAAATAGGTGATTGGAGAGAGCCCGCATTTAAATATGTGGGTTCTTTTTTGATTGATGAGAAAGTCTTTCTGTTTGTGATTTTTTGTCGGCAAATCGATATATTAAGAAAATCGTTGATATATTTCAAGTTACGATCGATATATTTGAAAAATCGTTGATATGTTGCAAGTAATGAACGATATATTGAAAAAATCGTTCGTATAATTTCATTCACCGTATTCGAAATTCCCTACATTTTTAATCAGGAAAGGTGACTTCATCATTTTTCCATGTAATAATAGTATGGTTACATTTACTGTGAAAGAGTATAAAAGGAGCGTTATTGATGAATTTAGCTAAATTTCCGAGAAAAAAATATACAGAATCATATACACCAATTGAAAAATTAAACAATTTTTCTGAAGCACTTGGTGGGCCGACTATTTATTTTAAGCGAGATGATTTACTTGGTTTAACAGCTGGTGGTAATAAGACGAGAAAGTTAGAGTTTCTAGTTGCGGATGCACAGGCAAAAGGTGCAGATACGTTAATTACAGCTGGTGGTATTCAATCAAACCATTGTCGTCTCACACTTGCAGCTGCGGTAAAAGAAAAAATGAAATGTATTCTTGTGTTAGAAGAAGGGCTTGAGCCAGAAGAAAAGCCAGACTTTAACGGAAACTACTTCTTATATCATTTATTAGGTGCTGAAAACGTAATTGTTGTGCCAAATGGAACAGACCTTATGGAAGAGATGCATAAAGTAGCGAAAGCAGTAAGTGAAAAAGGAAATACACCATATGTCATTCCAGTTGGTGGATCGAACCCTACTGGCGCAATGGGATATATTGCTTGTGCGCAAGAAATTATGGCTCAATCATTTGAACAAGGAATTGATTTCAGTTCAGTTGTTTGTGTAAGTGGTAGCGCTGGTATGCATGCTGGTTTAATTACTGGTTTTTCCGGAACGCAAAGCAAAATTCCTGTAATCGGAATCAACGTAAGTAGAGGAAAAGCGGAGCAAGAAGAGAAAGTAGCAAAACTTGTAGATGAAACTTCAGCTCACGTTGGTATTCCAAACTCTATTTCGCATGAAGCTGTTACATGTTTTGATGAATATGTAGGACCAGGTTACGCGTTACCGACAGCGGAAATGGTAGAAGCAGTTCAGTTACTTGCGAAAACAGAAGGTATTTTACTTGATCCAGTTTATACAGGTAAAGCAGTAGCAGGACTAATTGACTTAATTAGAAAAGGTAAATTTAATAAAGAAGACAACATTTTATTCGTACATTCAGGTGGCTCACCAGCTTTATATGCGAATACGTCTCTGTTTGCGTAAGTGTGAAAAAAGACGATAGGAAATCCTATCGTCTTTTTTATTTTTTATTGAAAAATAAATTTAAATCAGTTTTATCTGTATCATAAGCTAATGCTTCAGCAATACAATCTTGAATAGTTTCCAATTTAGCTTTTTCAAAGAATGGCACTGAAAAAATATAATCCGATCCAGCCCTTTGAATAATCAATACATTTTGCATACCACTACCTAAAATACCAATTCCGATTAATAGTAAAATGAGTCCGAATATAAAGTTATTTCCTAGGGTATTAAAGGAAATAAGAAGAATAATCAATCCTAATATAATAGGTTTTATTCTATACTGAGAAGAAATCATTGTAGAACTAATATTTTTCAAAGGAATGCTTTGATTATCTTTTCCAGCAGGAATAAATCCTAATATAGTGTTTCCTGTTGATACTTTTACAAATCTTGAATCAACTGAAACAAACCCTTTAATCCAAAAAAACAAAAGTGACAACGAAAAATCTGTTTTTTTCTCCATTTCATCCTCCTAAAATGTAAAATATTCTATTTATAAAAATATCATATCAAATTTTCCGTAAATTGGGAATAGTAACAATTCGTTCTTTGCTAGTAATACCTTTTTTCTTCTTTTGCGTGTTCCTTCAACCTTTTCTTTGTTTGTTCTTTTGTTAATAGATGAATAGTAACACGATTTAAAGTTTCACTTTATCTACCATCTTGATGTGTCGTTCTATTGAAAAGTCAAATTTGATCAATTAAATGCGATAAAATTTGGTCAAAAATAATGAAATTTCAGGAAAAATAAGGTACACTAGTCAATGGTTTTGGTTTAAAATCGATGGACGTTAATGTATACGGGGGAAAGATTGATGAACAACAATACAGTAAATGAATCAGTTGAAGAAGTTGATAGAAAACGAGTAAGATCAAGCAAACGTTTTACAAATTGGAAGTTTATCGCAGCGGGTGTTGGTATAATTGCACTTCTCATTGGGGGAATGAGTTATTATCAGGCAACTCACTTCAATTCGAATGTTACGATTAACGACACAAAAGTCGGTGGTCTGAGCGCTGATCAGGCAATACAGCAATTAAAAACATCTGGATTAGCAAACAAAGTCTATGTCGATCAACAACAAATTTTAGATGAAAAAGATACAAAAACGGAACTTACGGAAAAAGATGTGCCTCAAGTTAAGAAACTATTAAAAAGCCAGTGGACATTTTTCCCTTCCGCAAAGGAAAAAAATTATTCATTGCTACCGGACGAGGCGGATCAGTATCGTAGTGAAACGATGAAAAAACTTGTAGAAGAAAAGCTCATCTCTATGAATGAAAAATTAAAAGCGCCTCAAGATGCTATGGCGAAGCTTGAACAAGGAAAAGTTGTTATTTCGAAGAGCGTTGATGGAAAACAGTATGACGTTACTAGTCTACTGAAAGATTACGACAAGCAGAAGTATAAAAGTGAAATTCATCTGAAGTCTACATACATAAAGCCTATTAAAGAAGACGATCCGATTGTCAAAAAAGAGGAGGAAGCACTACAAAATCTTCTTGGGCAATCCGTTGAGTATAAAGTGCAGAATGAAGTTTATCCTTTAAAAGCAAAAGATTTAATTCAAAATGCCTCTATGTCAAAGGATATGAAAGTTACAATCGATGCGAGCGACATTAAGAATAAGATTGCTGAAATTAATAATGCTAAATCAACGTTAAATAAAGATTTCGCATTTAAAACTCATTCTGGTTCGGTCATATCAGTAAAAGGGCAAGGCTATGGCTGGGCACTAGATGTTGAAAAAGAAACAAAACAAGTTCAACAAGCTTTTGAAAAGGGTGAAAAATCGCTATCTGCTTCTAATATTCATGGAAATGGTTGGGAGAAGGAAGGTATCGGTTATAAAACAACATCGAATAATGGCATCGGAGACACGTATGCGGAAGTTTCAATTGCAGAGCAACAAATTTGGATTTACAAAGATGGAAAATTAGTAGTTACAACAAATGTAGTAACTGGTAAACATAGCACGAGTGAAGATACATCACCAGGTGTGTGGTACGTCCTATATAAACGAACACCATACACGCTGAAAGGCAGCGCAGTAGGTAAAGCTGATTATGCAGTTAAAGTAGATTACTGGGTTCCATTCACAAATAGCGGTCAAGGGTTCCATGATGCCGGCTGGCGAACAAACTGGGCAAATAATGCCTATTTAACAGGGGGATCAGGCGGGTGTGTTAACCTTCTTCCTAATGTTGCAAAAACTGTGTATGATAATTTGAACACTTATGATCCAGTTATCGTGTACTAAAAGATTTATAGAAAAGCAGGAAATCATGATTGAAGTAAACCTGAATAGTGGTATATGAAAAAACACCTCCTGAATTTGCATACTAAGTATGCAAATTTAATGGAGGTGTTTTTCGTTTGAAGATAAGAATTCATTGCCTATAAGAAACAAATTGGAAAGAGATTGAGATGAAAAATAGGTATTCAAATAGTCAATAAAATTGACACTGAATATCATTTTCATTTATTATGAAGTCGTCACATGTAATTGGACATGATTTTTGTGAAAAAGTCTATTTTTTTATTAATATAATAGATTTCTATTAAGGTGTCACATTCAAGAACCATCACTAAATTTTTCAAGAATTTAAACGTAGGAAAGGGTAAAATAAAAATGAACTGGAAAAAAGGCGGATTATGGATTATTATTTTTTTCATTGTAAAAGGTACGATTTCTACACTTTTACTTGTTACAGGTGCTAAATATTTTAATTTATCATATATGCAACTTTTCGTACTAGTACTGATTTTATTACTGATTTCTCTCATAAGTCGAAAATTGCTCTATAGATATAAACAAAATAAAAAGCAAAAAGAGCTAAATATATAATAAAGCCCCAGAGACCGTTGGATTTCTGGGGTTTTACTTATAAAAATTTGTTTCATAGTTCATGATCTAGTTTAAACAATTGTCATGTATCTATGTGCCCTCCAATGATAAGGTTAAATCTTTTCAGTGTTACATTTAGAAAACAAGAATAGAGGAATCTAGTTATACCAACTAAATATAGTCTAAGACATTTTGTAACTGAACATTTGGGGAAGAATGTGTTTCTTAACTTAATAGCGATGGAGTAGCACCCCATACCCCTCAAGCTAAAAAGGAAAAACACTTCATAACAAAAAAATTCTGCATCATTTAAACTCTGGTAGCAATTCATAGGATCAAGAATAATTTGGCTAACAGATTTCGTTAGATTGCCATCATCTTTTTTGTAACTGAATAGATTCATTACCGTTTCAGACCTATGTATGAATTCATAACCTAACAGTAAAAGGGGGGATGATTGAAGGTATGGCGATTAATGAGGAATCAATTTGTCAACAGTTTGCAAGAATCATCGGCGGTCAAGAAGGATTCGCCGGTGGAAAATGCGTGGCAACAATAAATCGGGATGAAATACAAGCAACAATCTTGGGAAAACGTTTTAGAGTAACAACTTCCTTCTCATTCGAATCACGAGATAATAAAACTGGACGGGCATTATGTCTAGGGCGGGTAGCACTCTTGCAAAAGGAAGTTACTGAATTTGTTGCTACAATTAGTAAACAAGGAATAATAGTTTCGTCTATACACAATGAGTGGTTATGTGATAATCCAAATTTGATTTACGTTAATATCGAAGACGTTGATGATCCACTAACTTTCGCAAGAAAAGTTAGAAAAGCGTTATGCAATTAACCGACTTTTTTAGTTAATTGAGTGATTGTGTTGATTAGAATATTTCAGATTGTTGAATGGTATACTTGGAAAATAGATTTAAGTAGATGGTTTTATAAAATCTCATATATAGCTAAAAAGAGTAACTCCATTTTGATCGCTTTTTTTCAAAATGGAGTTTTTGTATTTACTTTTAAATAAGGAGTGAAGAGCGCTTTTTAATCAATCTGTATTCTAAAGCTAAAACCGAGCATACATTATGCTCGGTTTTCAATAGGTAGTTTAAATGTAAAAGTACTGCCTTCTCCTAATTCACTTTCAACGGTAATTTCTCCTCCGTGTAGTTCTATAATCCATTTTACCATCGACAATCCTAAACCTGTATTTCCATTGTTTGAAGATGTTCGTGCTGCGTCAACTCGATAGAAGCGGTCCCATATTTTCACAATATGTTGCTCGCTGATGCCTATGCCATTATCGGAGACTTTACCTATTATGTTGGTTTCATCCCGGAACAGTTGCATATTCACAGTGCCGTTCGCTTTGCTATAAGCAATCGCATTCGTTAGTAAATTCATTAATAAACGCATCATCAATGTTTGATCTGCTCTAATAAACAGGTCTTCCTCTATATTTGTTGTTATATTAATCGAAGCTTCTTGAACCATTAATGAAAGCTCTTCTACAACGATTTCCGTTAATTCACTCATATTGATACATTCAAATTGAAAAGTATTATGCTTTTCTTGGTCAACTCGTGCTAATAATAAGAGTTGCGAGATTAACGCGGACATTTTACGCGATTGCCTTAAAATTACTTCTAACGATTCTTCCATTTCTGTCGGATTATTCCTCTGCGATAAAGCGTATTCGCATTGCGAAATAATAACAGATGTTGGTGTTCTTAATTCATGAGATGCGTCAGATGTAAATTGTTTTTCACTTTCGAATGATGTCTCCAATCGCTCAAACATTTTGTCAAAGGTTTGTGCTAAATGATACATTTCGTCTTTCGATGAACCTTGTAAATTAATTCTCTTCGAAAGGTCTTTACCATCACCAATTTTACTGGCTGAATCACTCATTTGTTGCACAGGTCGAAACGCTCTTTGCGTAATAAAATATCCTCCCGCTGCTGCAATGAGAATAAGCAATGGAAATGAGATGAGTGTTACCACAATAATTGTATTCATGGTTGATGATAATTGATTCATGGTCATTATTCCACGAACCCAGACTTGCTCATCGCCGCCTACATTATGGAGAAAATCATATACTATCCATTCTTTATTACCGTCTTTAATGGTTTGTATTTCATCGGATTTAAGCGATACCTTTTTATTAAAGGTTGTTGGATTATGTCCTGCCAGCAGCTCACCTTGTTTACTATAAATGATGATATTTACTCCATCTTCTAAGGCTTCAAATTCATCGTCAATCTTTAACTGTCCATGCTTATATTCGATATCTTCAATGCTTTCTTTTACTGTGCTCTTCAATTGATTTTTCATATTAAAGAGCACAACTTTATCTGAAGAAGTTAAAATAAAAGCTAACACGAGTGCCATAATAATTACAACTAGCCCCGTATACCATAGGGTCACTCTCATTTTTATTGATAGTCTTTTCATGATTCTACTCGCAATACGTAACCAGTTCCTCGTACTGTATGAATTAACTTCGTTTCAAACTGGCTATCAATTTTTTTGCGAAGATAGCGGACGTAAACATCAATAATATTCGAGCCACCTTCATAGTCGTAATTCCACACATGTTGCTCAATTTTATCTCGTGTCAACACAACTTCTTTATTACGAATCATATATTCTAAAATAGCAAATTCTTTACTGGAAAGATTGATAACTCGGTCGCCCCTTGTTACTTTATGCATATTGCAATCCACCACTAGGTCAGCGATTTCAAACACATTAGATGTATTTCCTGTTTTTCTTCGCATCAACACTCGAATTCTTGCTAACAGCTCATCAAAAGCAAAGGGCTTTACTAAATAATCGTCCGCACCTAAGTCGAGTCCTGTTACGCGATCATCAATTGTATCTTTAGCTGTAAGAAGCAAGACAGGTGTTGTATTATTGTCCGCGCGTAATCTTTGTAGTACTTGTAAACCATCTATTCCGGGAATCATAATGTCAAGCACAATCAAATCGTAGGTAGCCATGCTTATATAATCTAATGCATCTTCTCCATTCCCACATCCATCGACACTATAATATTCTGCATTTAATCGTTTTACTAATATATTTTGTAAGTCTTGTTCATCTTCGACAATAAGAACTCGCATTAACATTCTCCTTTTCTTCTTATTTATATGTATCACTATAATTTCAAAACATTAAAGAAAGATTAGAAACTATTTAATTATATCATTTTATTTTTTGCACATTAATCTTCCTTTAATGTTTGTTCAGTAATATAAAGACATGGATCAGGTGCACATGTAAAGGGAGGAGAACATAATGGGAAAATGGATGATGATTGGAGCAATGTCTTGTTTATTCTTAACAGCTTGTTCGACTCAAGCTGATAACGATACAGAAGTACAACAACTGAAAGTAGAAAACGATACATCACAAAAAGAAGGTGCTCAACTACAACAAGAACCACACAAAACAGGGCCTGCTATGAATGATACTAAGCAAACACAAGATTTCAAAAACGAAGTCACATCTATTGTAGAAAAGGCAAATAATACGAAACCAGTTGGAGCAAAAGAAGATAACTTAAATACGTACTTAGCAGCAAAAAAAGAAATTGACCAATTAGATGACAAGATAGATCTATCTGATGATCAGCTAGAAGCAGATTATTATGCTGGAACGATAACTGTTGAACAATATCAAATACAAGAAAGAGAACAAGATATACTTGAAGATCAATTAGAGCAAGCAGAAAATGCACTTGAAGTAAGATTTGGAATAGATGATTAATCATTAAGGAGTGGATGAAAATGTTAAAACATAAAAAGAAAATAATTATAAGTGTAATTGCTATTTTAGTAAGTGGTATTGCTATTGTTGGTGGATATTATGGTATGGGTTACAATTATGCAAAAAAGAATGAAAACTACACAGAGAAACAAGTTCGTGAAATTTCTTTAGCTCATACAAATGGAGAAATTATTAATGTGAAAAAAGAATTCGAATTAGAAGATGACAACTTAGCACAATCTAAATTTGAATATGAATTGGAAATCAAGACACCTGATAATCTGTTAAATATTTTAAAGGTTAGTGCTAGAACAGGCACAATAAAAATCAATAATGAAGATTGAAGAAATATTGACAAATAAAATATCATGTATTTTAAAAAACTCATAACAAAATTTGTTAGGAGTTTTTTCATGTTTATACTCTACTATTCTAAAAGGGGAGCCGCTACATCGCTATCAAGTTAAGAAATACACTCATCTGAAAAACGAAAAAATGAGCTGAATTCTCATAAATAACTGTAGAGATATAAATTTTTCGTTTTGGAGATATTTTAAAATCTTAGATAGATAACTTCTCAGATATTGAAAGTACTGGGAGTCATAGTGGCAAGCGTGGAAAACTAATAGCTCGTTTAATTCCTACGTATGATCAAGTTCAAGATTTCGAAATTGATTTTGAAAGTCCGATACGTAAATTATCGGAAAGACAAGTGCAACGTTTGTCTAAACTAATTGTTAAAAATTTTCGTGGCTTTAGTGATGAACAAACTATTAATTTCAAAAATCCCTATACGTTCGTTTATGAACCTAACGGAACTGGAAAATCAAGTCTTTTTGAAGCTCTTGAATACTCTCTCCTTGGAAGCATTCAAGAGGCTGAATCTAAACGTATATCCATCCATAACTATATAAAAAATGTAGATACCGGAAAAGCAGAAACGCCCGTTCTCTTTGGTATAAATTCACTTGGTGAAGAGGTTGAAGTTATGCCGAATCAACAGACTAATGAATTTTATTTTATTGAAAGGAATCGTATAGATGGATTTGCGAGAGTTAGTGCTAATACACCTCAAGCTCAACAACAACGATTAGCTATACTATTTGGACTAGAGGATTTTAACTCATTTGTCATGAATTTCAACACAAGTCTTGACAGCTATCACGAATGTCAAGGTGAAAAGGAAACCCATCTTTTAGAACAACAAAAACAAATTATTGGCTATCAAAAGTTGTTAGAATCTGAGCCTGAAAAGAAAGCGGAAATTAATCAAAGCAGAGATACACTAATTAAAAAGTTTAGTAGTATACAAACATTAGAAGAATTACTAGAAAAACTAAAAGAAAAATATCAAAATAATAGCTTGGAAATAGCTAGCCTTGAAATGCTAAAAAAGAAGCAAGATCCTGGAATTGATAAGTTTAAAGAGGATATCACTCAATTACATAATTTAAGCAAACAAAAATTTGACATGAGAGAGGAACTAATTCGTTATAAAGACGAATTGTCATTAAAAGATTTATACACTGCTATAATCCATAATGAAGATAAATTTAGTGATATTTGTCCTGCCTGTGAATCTAAGATATATGATGATGAAAATTTAATTGTTCCTAAAGATCCCTTTGCTAATGCGAAAAAGAAAGTGGAAGAATTTCAAAAGGCAATAATGCTTGAAAACCAAATATTAAAAGTTGATAAGGAAATTGATCAAAATACAAGATCACTAGACACACAGTTTCCTCAACTTATTTCATTAGGGGAGACAATAAATTTTCCAGATATGCAAATTCTAAGTTCTTTGAAAGAACAATTTGATATTAATAAAGAGGATAATAAAAATTTAGGTGATGCTATAGCTACTATGCTTTATCACATAAATATTTTTACAAGTTTAAAAGATTACTTAAATAATTATAATAAAACGGTTAATGAAACAGAAGAAAAAATTCAAGCTTTAAAATTAAACAATGAGAAGTTACAGGATCTTTTGAAAGAAATATCAAAGATCAATTTGAATTATGAAACACTTGAAAAAGATAAAGAACAAGCAATAATAGCAATTAAAAACTTTGATGAAGAAAATAAAGAGCTCATGGAAAAAGTAAAACAAGAAAAGCTGATAATGAAGCGAAATCAAAAATATAATAAAGCTTATTTATCTCTAAAAAAACGCTTGGATGAATATAATCAACAGTTACCAGCAAAATTAACTGCACAATTGAATACAAAGGCATTGGATTTTTATAATGTCATCAACAGATATGATCATCCATGTGATCTTCTAAAAAAACTTAAACTACCAGATAGTGCTGGTGAAAAAATTACAATTCAGTACAAGGATGGAAAAGATCTGGATGCATTACATGTTCTAAGTGAAGGGCATATAAGATGTTTAGGTCTTTCGATATTACTAGCTAAAAATGTTCAAGAAGGTTTGCCAATTTTGATCTTTGATGATGTAGTAAATGCTATTGATGATGAACACAGAAAAGGGGTGATTGAAACTATTTTAGGCGATGATGATATTAAAGAAAAACAACTTATAATTACTACCCATGGTGAGGAATTTTTGAAACAACTAGAAAATAACATACCTAAAGCTAAATACAACAAAACCGTTACACGGATAGATTTTCTAAAAACTGATGAATCAAAAAAGATTTTAATTAAATTAGATCAGCCAAGAAATTACCTAATCCTAGCACAAAAAAGATTGGATGAAGGTCAAGTCCGAGAATGCTTAGCAAATAGTAGAAGAGCTCTAGAAAATCTAACCAATACAATTTGGAAACGACTTGCCAAAGATTATAATATTAACCTTTCTGTTTCAATGCGTTCTCCTGGGAAACCCCCAGAACTAATGAGTATTGTCCAAGCACTTAATAAACAACTTTCTAAAGATACAATAGAAAAGTTTAATGAAATATCTCCATTATTAGATAATATTTTAGCAAAAAATAATAAGCATTTATTAGAATGGAATTATTTAAATAAAGGAACACATGATGAAGATAGAGAACA